>JBMFPJ010000083.1:0-7346 GCA_049969175.1 Anaerolineae bacterium
CCTGCCCCCCAGGCGCTTCCTTCCCCCACGCCTTTGCCGTCCACGCCCACACCGTTGTCGCCCATGGCCCCTCCTACTGTCACGGCTCAGCCTACCCCAACGGCGTTGACTTGCCTCAATCGGAGCGGCCACGTAGAAGGGGGAAGCATCACGGTCACTCGCCCGCCTCAGGATTACCTGATCTACCTGCCTCCCTGCTATGCCGAGCAGAACGAGCGGCGCTATCCTGTGCTCTATCTCCTTCACGGGCAAACCTACACTGCCGACCAATGGATCCGCCTTGGCGCTGTGCAGGTGGCTAACCGCCTGATTCAGGCGCAGGAGGCCCCGCCGTTTATCATCGTCTTCCCCGATGATCACTACTGGAATTTGCCCGCCGGGCCGGGGTTCGGTCAACGCCTGGTGGAAGTGCTCATCCCCTACATTGATGAGCACTATCGCACCCTCAACGAACGTCCCTACCGGGCGTTAGGCGGACTCTCCCGTGGCGGCGGTTGGACGGCGCGGCTGGGCCTGACTCAATGGAATTTGTTTGGCAGCCTGGGGCTGCACTCTCCCGCCGTATTTGCCCAGGATGCCCCCTTCTTGCAAAGATGGATCGCCACCGTCCCTGCCGCAGAATGGCCGCGCTTATGGTTCGACATCGGAGACCAGGACAAAGAACTGGCCTCTGCCCTGCAACTGGAAAGCCTGCTTGCTGCCGCAGATGTGCCTCATGAATTTCACCTCTATTCCGGCGATCATAGCGAGGCCTATTGGCAACGTCACGTCGAAGAATATTTGCGCTGGTATGTTTCCGCCTGGAATGGGCTAAAATAACAGTCATTCCCATTCTGCATCGAATGACATCAATGCAGCGGATTTTTTCGCGGAATGCAGCGACTAGTTACCGCAAAGGTTTATCCCCGTGCGGAGACTGCGCCGCCGGGCAGTGTTCTCTCGCAGCACACGCTGCCGCGAATGGCCAAATCCGCTGCTGGTGGGCTGGATGATCGCCAGGCGTGGATGGGAGAAATGTTACAGCGTATACCACGGATGAGGCAAAATACTTTTTGGATAGATACTGAAAGACCTCACTTCACAAGGAGAAATACTTTTTATGCACATTTTTATCACAGGCGGCGCCGGCTATATTGGCTCGGCCACGGCCGAAGCCCTGCTCACAAACGGACATTCTGTTACCGTGTATGATTCCCTGGTTACTGGTCACCGTGCTGCGGTGCCAGCGGGGGCGAAATTCATCCACGCCGATTTGAGCGATAGTCATGCCCTGACTCGTGCCCTGACCGCTGAACGTTTTGATGCCATTTTGCACTTTGCCGCCTTCATCGAAGCCGGCGAAAGCATGCGTGATCCTGGTCGCTTTTACCATAACAACCTGGTCAACTCCCTGGCGCTCATCGAAACCGCGGTACGCGCCGGGGTGAAACGCTTTGTCCTTTCTTCGACGGCAGCCGTTTATCAGTCCAGCGATGAACCGCTCCGCGAAGAATCACCCCTCGGGCCGACTAACGTCTATGGTCACACCAAACTCATCGTGGAGCAAGCCCTGGATTGGTATCGTCGGATTCACGGACTGCGCTTTGCTGCCCTGCGCTACTTCAACGCCAGTGGCGCTCTGCCCGGCCGCGGCGAGGCGCACCAGCCCGAATCGCACCTCATCCCCCTGGTACTGCGTGTGGCCCTCGGTCAGCGGGAGGCCGTGACCATCTTTGGCAGCGATTACCCCACCCCCGATGGCACCTGCATTCGCGATTACATCCACATCGCCGACCTGGTCTCGGCGCACCTCCTGGCGCTGGAAGCCCTGGATGAACACGACCGACTGATTTACAACCTGGGCAATGGGCAGGGATACTCGGTTTTGGAGGTGATCGAAACCGCTCGGGCAGTGACCGGGCATCCCATCCCGGCCAGAGAGGCGCCGCGCCGGCCCGGCGACCCGGCCCGTCTGGTCGCCTCCTCGCAAAAGATTCGCCACGAACTCGGCTGGCAACCGCAACATCCCACTTTGCATGAAATCATCGCCAGCGCCTGGGAATGGCATCGCACACATCCCAACGGTTACGAGGAGTAGCTATGACCTTTGTCATCGTCCTACTGGGTTGGATATTTTCGCTCTCCCTGCACGAGTTTGCTCATGCGCTGGTGGCCTACTGGGGCGGTGATACCAGCGTGCGGGAGAAGGGCTATCTCACCTTCAACCCCCTCAAATACAGCCATCCGGTGTACTCACTGCTTTTGCCGCTGCTCTTTTTGCTGATGGGAGGAATTGGCCTGCCCGGAGGAGCGGTGTATATCGAACGCTGGCGCCTGCGCAACCGCCGCTGGGAGAGCCTGGTCTCATTGGCCGGCCCGTTCGCCAATGCGCTTCTTGCCCTGACGTTAGGCCTGATCCTGCGCCTGAGCCGCCCCGCGACGGACGGCGTGTGGCCGGCGCTGGCCTTCCTGGCTCTGCTCCAAATCTCGGCGGTGGTGCTGAACCTGATCCCCCTGCCGCCTTTTGATGGCTACGGAATCATCGAGCCCTATTTGCCCCCCTCGCTACAAATGCGCATGGCTGAGACGCGCGGCGTGCTCTCCTGGCTGATTTTCTTGCTGCTGTGGTATGTGCCGCTGGTGGGCAACCTGTTTTGGGGGGCGATCTTCTTCTTCTCCCGCCTGGTGGGTATCCCGCTGCAACTGGCCGGGCTGGGATTGAGCCAATTCATGTTCTGGCGCTGAGAGAGGGCAAGCTTAACCTCCTGCCTCTATTCCCTTCCAAAACACCAGCCCGGCAAGGACGGCCATGCTGGCCCCAAAATAAAACGGCGCGGCTGGGCCAAAGCCGCCCCACCCGCCCACTCCCTGCCAGAGCAAACCGGCGATCAGTGAAGCCGGCAGCGCCATCAGACCCACGGCGGCGTTATACAGCCCATACGCCGTTCCACGCTGACTCTCATGCACCAGATCGGCCACCAGCGCTTTGGCTGCCCCCTCCGTCGCCGCATAATACAACCCATACAGCCCGAATAAAATCCACACCTGAGCACCGCTACGCGAAAGGGCAAACCCCAGGTACACCAGGGCATAAGCCAGCCAGCCGCCCAAAATCAAGCGCCGCCGTCCCACCCGGTCCGACCAGGCGCCGAGCGGCCCGGCAAAAAGCGAATAAACCGCATTGAACGTCAGCGTCATGCCCATCACCTGCAACACATTCAACCCGCGTTCCTGGCCACGCAGCAAAATAAAAGCATCCGAAGAATTCCCCAGAGTGAACAGGATGACCGCCAACAAGAAGACGCGAAACCGCCCATCCAGGTTCTCCCAGCCCAGGCGCATCGCCGCCGACCTCGAGCCGGATCCCGTTACCTCGTGTGCGCCTACCGCCAAAACGATCACCGCCAAAACCGCCGGGATGATGCTGATCAACACCACCTTCTGAAAAGTCGCCCGGTTGAGCAGACTCGCCTGCGATTGACTTAACCAGACGATCCACGCGGCCAACCCCAACCCGACGAACGCTCCCAGGGTATCACCGGCGCGATGCAAGCCAAACGCCATGCCGCGCTGTTCCGGGGCGATACTATCGGCGATCAACGCATCGCGCGGCGCGGTACGGATGCCTTTCCCCAGACGGTCGGCAAAGCGCACCCCCAATACCCAACCCCAGGCATTTGCCAGATACAAAAACGGCTTGGCAATCGTCGAAAGGCTATAACCGGCCACCGTCAGCCATTTGCGCTTCCCGAGACGGTCGGAGAGCGCACCGGAGGCAATCTTGGTCAGGCTGGCGGTTGTTTCGGCAATGCCATCAATCAAACCGATGATCGCTGTGCGCACCCCTAGCACATTCGCCAGGAACAATGGTACCAGGTTGAGCACCATTTCCGAAGAAATGTCTGTCAGAAAAGAGGTGATCGTTACCGCCCAAACGTTTCGTGGAAGACGCTGCAATGAAGATTTTTGCATCATAAACTCCTTCTCATTGGGCTTTACCTATCATGAGACTCAGTTTTCTTTTGCAGCGAATGTTCATGAAGTTCTGAGGTTCCTGCAAAAACTTACCGCATCACTTGAAAGCTGGCGAATAAAACGTAAAAACAACCTCAAATTACAAGATTTTACCTTCCTGTCTTCAGCCACCCCTGCTCCTTTCCTCCTCCGCTCACCTATGCGGTACAACTTTTGCTGCCTGGATGAGGACGTGGAACAGGCTTTCTAGCCTGTCTGGACAACCTGGAAAGGCTGTCCCACGCGGCTGTTTCCTGGCAATGGGCAGATGTGTTGAAGCAACCAGGGACACTTCAAACAGGTTTTTAGCCGAGCGGGCTGCTTTTTTCGCGATTTAAACGTGCCGCCACTTTCACAAAATATTTATACGCCAGTTCTTTCTTTTTGACCTCTGCCAGCGTAGCAAAGCGCACAAATTTCATCTCGCCCTGCTCCTCTTGCAGCAACCCTTCGGGGTCGGGTAATTCGCCCCCTCGCCAGAAGCCCAAATGGATTTCATCGCCCACAAGCCGGATATAAGCTATCGGCCCATGATCATCATAAACCAGGCGTTGCTCTTCGAGGCTCTCGCCTGCCTCAGGTGCGCCGGTCTGTATCAAGGCGCGTAGCGTACTGACGATTTCTGCTTGTTGCGGGGAGAGCGTGTTCATGAATTGTTCCACGGTTTGTGACATTAAATTGTCTCCTTTTTGGGTAGGAATCTCCGCTAAAAGGGAATTTCAGGGAGTGGGAGTAACCGTGCGAGTCGCGGTGGGTGTCGGGGTGCGTGTCTGCACGGCGGAGGGGGGAGATGGGGTCGCTTGCAGGAGACGTAAATGCTCCTCGGCGGTGGCGCGCATTTCGGCGGTTGTGGCCGATTCAGGCAAATCCAGCAATGCCTGCCAGGCCTTGGCGGCATCCAGAGGTTGCTCTCGCTTTTCCTGAATCAAGCCACGCCAGTAGAGCACCAGCGCCATTTGCGCATCGCTTGTGGCCTGGGAGCGCAATGCCTCGTTTTGCAGGTAAGCCGTGCCGAATTTTTCTTGCAGGTAACTGACCCGCATCAAACCAAAGTTGACCAGAAAACCATCGGGGAAGTAAATAGCTGCCCGTTTCAGGTCGGCCTCGGCCTCATTGGCCTTTTCCAGTTCCACGTAGGTCAGGCCGCGATACAAACTGGCATTGCCGCGATCGCGTGTGTTCAGGGAGAGCGCCTGGCTCAAGACCTTGACGGCTTTTTCCCACTCCTGATTTTGATAATAGGCCTGTCCCAGCAAGGTCAGTGCTTCAGCATCTTTGGGCTGATAGGTGATGTAAGTTTCCAGAGCGTGGAGGGCCTGAGCAGGCTGCCCTGCTGCCAGCGAGGTTTGCCCCAGGATCAGATAAGCGGGGAGCAGAGTGATGTCCAGTTCGTTGGCTTTTTGAGCATACTTCAAGGCGTTGGCGTTATCGTCTATGGACAGATAAACCTGGGCGTAGGTCAATTGCACCAGAGCCGAGTTGGGTAGATATTGATCTGCCAGGTGCAGATCAGCGAGAGCTGCTTGCGCCTCGCCGCGGTTGAGCAGGTAACGGGCGCGTTCCAGGTAAATCTCACCAAAATCGGGGGCGAGTTTTTCGGCCATGTCGAACAAGGCGCTTACGTTGGCTTTCGGCTCCCGCATCAGTCGTGCGCGAGCCAGGCCCAGGTAAGCCGCGCCGAAGTCGGGGTTGATCTTCAGTGCCTGGTTGTAGGCCTCCAGAGCAGCGGCGGCGTCGCCCTTGAAGCGATAAGCCTCGCCGATGTAGTAATACACATCCGCTGCCTGTGGCTCCTGGCGCGCAATCTCTTGCATGAGGCGGATAAATTCATCCCAGTTCTGTTGCTGGTAGGCGGCTTTTGCCAGGCGTTGATAGTCGAAAGATTCGGGAGCGCGCGGCGTATTGACGTAGAGTGGAGTTGGAGTGTAGGTGGCTGGCAAAAAGGCCCAAAGCGGTGTCGGTCCGAAGAAGGTCGGTGTGGCCGCGGAGGTGGCATTGACGAAGGTGGGGGTCAGGGTAAAGGTGGGGGAGGGACCTGGCGTGTGGGTCAAAGTGGGACGGGGGCGTGCCTGGCGCTGGAAAAGAAAGCCAGAGAGGAGTAGCCCACAAATCAGCACGCCCAATATGCCCAGGGCAGCCAGCCGCATGAATGGGTTGGCGGTAAGGGGTCTGGTGTCTCGCGGTGGGCGGGTCTCGTGGGCAAGAAGTAGCTCATTTTCCCAGGGCCGAGGGTGATTGAGCGGAAATGGTGGGATGTGTTCATCTGGGGGTAACGCCCCAAGCAGGAGCAGGCCGCGTTTGGCGGCGGCATTCTCCGGGTCCAGTTTAAGCGCCGTTTGCAGGCAGTAAGCGCGCTCTTTGGGGGTTTCCATTGCCGCGCTCAGCCAAACCCAGTAGGTGGCGTTTTGCTGATCGCTCTTGAGCAAAAGGGTCAATAATTCACGGGCGCGCGCTTTGTTTCCCTCTCGCAGCGCGTCCACCGCATCCTGGAACATGGTGTCTTCAGCCATGTTCTGATTTTATACCACTTTTTCCGGCTCGTGAAATTCTTCGACCTGATAAATGAAAACATCCAGATGCTTACGCCGCCAAAGATCGGGGGAGACACCCATTTTGTAGCACAGGTTATCGAGGAAATCGGCTGGAGCGGGGATTTTGTCCCACACCTGGGGCAAGAAGGTAGCGCGGCGCAGTCCATCTTGCAAGATGACGCCATCTATATGCGGGCGCAAACGGCTGAGCAGCTCGTCGGCGGTGGCGTATTCGAGCGGCTGCGGGCGGGTCAGCACCGAGACCTCGATGCAGATTCGGTTTAATTCTTCGGGGCGAACGGGCGGAAATCGGTAATCTTCCAGGGCGGCCGCAATGGCATGTTCGCGCACGTCTTCGGCCAGCGGTTGATAGGGTTCCAGTGCGCCCACACAGCCGCGCAACGCCCCCTTAACCGTCAGGGTGACGAACGTCGCTCCGGGAGCGCGCAGCCGCTCGGGCAGGGAGGCCCAATCCAGGGGCGGCAATTTTGTGCCGTGCACGCCGTGCTCCAATGCCTGCCGTGCTAACTGAAGGAGAATTCGCTTTTCTTCTTCAGAAAGATGTTCGTTTTCCATCGCTCCCTCCCTGGTTTTTAACCTATGACTTGTTCCGCACTCTTTTGCCGAAAGGATCACTGTGGCTTCGCTTTGGGAAGTGGATTTGCTTCACTTTCATCCACTGGATCCCAGATTTCGAAAGTTTTATCTCCGCAGTTAGACTTTATCTGTAATAAGGCTCGATTCTTTTTTGCATCGAATTTTCCCGAATTTCCCGAAGAAAATTCATGGCATTCGCGTCATTCGATGCCGAATCCGTAGTGC
>JBMFPJ010000084.1:0-7334 GCA_049969175.1 Anaerolineae bacterium
CCCACCATCACCCTCACCTCAACCCCCTGAAATCACTCTCTGGAGTTTCTATGCCTATCCATTTTGGTACCGACGGCTGGCGCGCCGTCATTTCCGACACATTTACATTCGACAACCTGCGCATCGTCGCCCAGGCCATTGCCGATGCCGTTGCTTCCGAATACTGGGATAAAAACGGCAACGGCGGGCAAGCCCCCCACCCCCAAAAAATCGTCGTAGGCTTCGACACCCGCTTTCTCTCCGATCGCTTTGCAGCGGAAGTGGCCCGTGTGTTGGCCGCCAACGGATTCAAAGTGCTGCTGGCCCAATCCGATGCCCCCACCCCAGCCATCTCTTATGCCGTCAAACATCAAGGTGCTGTAGCCGGTGTGATGATCACCGCCTCGCACAATGCCCCTCGCTACAATGGCGTCAAACTCAAGGGCGCCTTTGGTGGCTCGGCGCTACCAGAACAATGCCGGCGAGTGGAAATTTACATCAATGATAATGAACAACGTGCTCGCGGCCCCAACCTGATGGATTTTGAGCAGGCTCGCGCCAACGGCCTGATTCAAAAATTCAACCCACTGCCCGCTTACTTTGAGCACCTGCGCACGCTCATTGACACCGACATCATCGCCGAAAACCCACAACGCTTTGTAGTGGATGCCATGTACGGCGCGGGACGCGGCGTGATCAAATCTTTTTTGCAAGGCACCGGCTGTGAAATCACCGAAATTCGCAGCGAAATGAACCCCGGCTTTGGCGGCGTACACCCCGAACCCATCGCTCGCTACCTCGGCGCTCTGGCTTCCGCCATCAGCGCCGGCATGGGCAACTTCGGCGTCGTCACCGATGGCGATGCAGACCGTATCGGCGCGATGGATGAGCGCGGTAACTTCGTGGACCCGCACAAAATCATGGCCCTGGCCCTACGTTATCTCGTCGAAAAACGCGGTTGGACGGGCGCAGTCGTCCGCACGGTTTCAACCACCCGCATGATTGATCGCCTCGCCCAACGCTACGGCCTGAAGCTATATGAAACACCGGTCGGCTTCAACCACATTGCCGATTACATGATGAAAGAAGATGTACTCATCGGCGGCGAAGAATCCGGTGGCATTTCCTTCAAAGGCCACATCCCCGAAGGCGATGGGCCAATCATGGGCCTGCTCCTGGTCGAAATGCTGGCTGCCTCGCGTACAACCCTGGTGGAACTGGTGGACGATCTGCTGGCCGAAGTGGGGCCAGCCCACTACGAACGCGTGGACTTGCGCCTGAGCCGACCCGTTGCCAAAAGCGAGATCACCGATTTTCTCACCCGCAATGCGCCCGCCGAGATCGGCGAACAAAAGGTAGTCGAAGTCAATCAACGCGATGGGGTCAAATACATCCTTGCCGACGATTCCTGGCTGCTCATTCGCCCCTCCGGCACTGAGCCGGTATTGCGGGTTTACGCTGAAGGCCGCTCCCCCGAAATGCTCAAAGCCCTGATCGGCTATGGGCAAAAAATAGCCACCACCCTGGTATAAACAAAAATGGAGCAGGAATTCCGCTCCATTTTTTCTTTTTAGCGATTGCTCAGCGGTGCAGCCCGCAAACGCCTCGCCAGGAAAATCACAATCACCAGCGCCAGCGCCATCACAGCCAGGCCCGGCGCACCATATTCATCTGCAAAACCCGTCCCGGGCAATTGTGTGGAGGTAGGCACCACCGTCAGCTGAGCCTGCGCCGCCTGGGTCAAAGCCGCCGCCACCGTTGCCGTAGCCGGATCATTCGTCGGCGTCACCGCAGGCGTATCTGTCACTGCCGGTGAGGCAATCACCGGCGTCTGCGTCGGTGGCGGAGGCAGGGTAGCCGTCGGCAAAATCTGGGCCGCGAAGGTGGCGGTCAGGCCGGCAGAGATCAGGGCATTTTGAGTCGCCTGAGCATTCGCAGCCTGTTGTTGCGCCCGGCGTTGATTAGGCACTACCATCAGAGCATACACGGCCAGGCAGGCTATCGAAAGAAGTACAATGCCGCCCAAAATGCCCGCCGCGATCAGGAAGGTGCGATTGCTGGATTCTTCCGGCGGTGGGGCTTCAAAATTGGTTTCATCGCCTTCGTACATAGATCACTCTCCTCGCTTTCAAAATCACTGGGCCGGCCCTGGCCTTTCCACCAGAAACACGGCTTGTTCACAATTGTTTTTAATTATCCCACAACTTCAAGGTTTACAAGAGGTGCAAGAATCGTCTCGCCATTTTCCAGTTTGACCTCGGCAGCAGGCGCGCGCAAACCGCTTGGCAGAACCGTCAGACCGGCTTTCAAATTGACCAGCGTGCCGATCATTCCCGCGGCCGGCGAGCGGCGCAAACGCACCTGCTGGCCGGGCGCAAAAACATCCACCTCGCGCGGCGCCGGTGGCTCCTGAGTCACCGGCAAGGGAATGATGATCTCCGGCCGCACCCCACTATATCGGTCATACGCCTCGGCATGCAGCGTCGCCTCTCGCTTCACATTCGTCGTCAACAGGCGATATGCCGCCGAGTTCATCGGAATTTCACCAAAACCATCGGTCACCACAATGGGGAAACGCATCTCCCGCGCCAGCGACAACAACGTTGGAGAAATGCTGGAAAGAATCAGCCCGCGCACGGGTAATTCTGCCGCCACACGCAACGCCTCAGCATCTTTACAAATGCCAGCAATTACCATCGCCCCACGCAAACTGATGTCCAGGCGGGCGGCCGTGAGCACATCGGCGGCACTCTCCATCAGATTGACCAGCGTGCCCATCTCCACCCGTCCATTGCCCCACACCCCCTGAATCAACGCCCCCGTCGTCTGGATGACGGCGCCTCGTTCGGGAATAATCTGGGTGACGATCCCTGGCATGCCGGCGCGCAACTGCAAATTGGATTCACCGACCTCCAGCAGCACCTCGCCCCCACCCACCGCCACCACCCGACCGTCGCGCGGGGCGCGCACCACACGAGGGATGATCCCTCCCCCCGTAGCAATCTCCGCGCCCGCAACAAGACGATCACCCACCTTGCAGCGAATCAACCGCTCTGCCCGGGCCGCACTTACGTTAAGCAGACGTCCCACATCCAGCAACAGGTGTTCAGTACCCCAAGGAGCCTCGGCGATCACGTCCGTAGGATTGACCTTTTGATCCAGGCGGGTGATCACCCGCCCCGGTACAGGCAGTTTTCGCTCCCGAACGATAGTTGTCAACGGCAAGATGTGATGAACAGGCGCCAGCATCTCTCAGCCTCCCAGAGTCCAATGCCATTTTTTAATCAACTCGCGCCGGCGGACTGCATCCGCAGGCAGGTTCAACGGGCGGCCGCGCCCGTCAAAAATCACGCCTAGTGTCCCGCCGCTGACCGTCACCGTACCGCTGCGCCCCGGCCCAAAGCCCACATCCACCCCATGAGCCGGCTGAAGTTGCAAGCGGCCCACCTGTCCCGCCGCTAGCGGCAGCAGATCCAGCGTACCTGATTTGACTTCGGCACGTGCTTCGGTACCATCTTCATACGTCAGCCGGGCGCGCAAAATGGTAGCCCCATAGCTGGCCGAAACCACCGGCGAAACGACCGTGCCCACGCTCAAAAAGGCGCCAGATTCCAGCACCTGAACAGGCAACAAACTGTTCCTCTCTGCCGCCGCCCCCAACAGAGGCAAAAGATTGTTCTGGTCGAGGATGACCGTAGTCACCCCTACCGGTTGAATTCCATCTAACAAAAGCAAAAGGCTTTGCCCGGGATTGACCGCATCTGCCAGAATGCCCCCACTGGCCAGAATGGGGTCAAAAAGCGGGGTGAGATGATGACGCAAATGAGCCACAGGGTGCGGAAAATTCTGGCGGGCCGCGCCAAAAGCCAGGCGCAATGCCTGTCGTGCTACCGCTTGCACAATGGCCTGATCTTCGCGCGTGGCCGGGATCGTCGTCGGATACAGCCCCATCTGATACAGGGCATCGCGCACCATGCTGCCGGGAATATCTAGCGGCAACCAGCGCATGATTTCATCCAGCGAAGTATAGCTGAGCAGGCCAGGCAAATTTTCGCCCAATCCAAACTGTGGATATACGCCCAGTGTGGCCTTCTCCTTAAACCCGGCAGCGATCGTGGTGGCTGAAGCGCCAATGTCCACGCTCAAAATCCCTTTGGCCGAGCCATACACCCTGCTCAAAAAGCGCATCATCCGCCCCAGAGCATATCCCGTCGGCAGCGTGTGCCCGGTCGCCCAGGCATCGATCAGGTTCACCCCTTTCAGTTGTTTCTTGCGGACCTCCACGAAAAGCCGCGCCAGCTCTCTTGCCGCCGGCTCCAGATCTTCCGTCTCCAACGAGGGACGGATGTTGGGACTGAAATGCAACGACGAAGCCAGAGACCCCAACAAGGCCTTGACCTCAGGCTGGATTTTCTGGTTGCCCGCAAACAAAACAAATGGACGTCTCTCGGCTGGCAACAGATAAGCCGCCAGACCAATGGGCTCCAGCATTTTTTGCACTGAACGCGAGGCGCCGCCATCCGTCCCGCCGGTTACCACCACCACATCCGGGCGCAGACGCAGCAGCGCGTCCAGCTGCTGATCGGTACGGCGATGATCGTTCAGGCCAATCGTTTCAACCAGGCGGGCATAAATCGTCTCACTCAAACGGCGAGCAGATTCGATGGAGACTTCTGGTAACAGGCCGACGATCACTGTTCTGAGCGTTGGCCCGGCAGAGAGAGTCGCCACCAACGCATCCACCCCAGACCCATTGGGTTGGGAGGGGGCGATCAGGGCTTGTGTCTCATCGAGCAGAGTTTTTCCGGTGATCGTCTCGAGATGACGAATCGCTGCCCGTACTCCTTCACTGACGTCTTTGAACGGCGCCTCCGCCGAGGTGGGCGCCTGACCAGCCGCCACGAAGCGATACTGTCCCTCGACCACATCAAAAAGCACCGCCCGCGTGGTGGCTGCGCCAATATCCAGTGCCAACAGAGTTTCACCTTCGATGAGAGAAGCAGGCATATTAGAACCCAATGAGAGTAGCAATGGCTGCCAGGCGTTCC
Organism: Anaerolineae bacterium; assembly: GCA_049969175.1. Taxonomy (GTDB): domain Bacteria; phylum Chloroflexota; class Anaerolineae; order Anaerolineales; family Villigracilaceae; genus DAOUAN01. Next base: position 5,028 of record JBMFPJ010000084.1, read on the forward strand.
AGCAAAGCGGTCAACGCTGCCGAAAACAAACCCGCAAAAAGGACACCCAGGGTCATGGTGATGAAAATGCGTCCCAGCCAGGCGAGGGCCTCAATCCAGCCTGGACGGCGAATCTCACCCTGATCATCCAGCCGCGCTCCAAAATGGAAATAAGCCAGGCTGGTCACCACGCCGAGCAAAATCATGGTTGCATTGAACAACGCCTCCAGCGGCGAAATACCGTGCGCCATCGCCTCACCCACTCCAAAAGCATTGATGGTCGCTGCGCTTTGCGGAAACAAAGTGCCGGTCATCGCACCACCCACGGCCACCGCTGCGCTCACCCCCGCCAGGTAGGCCATCACCGATTGGCCCAGCCCGCTCAACCGCGGCGAAACCTTCAGCAACATCAACCCCATGCCGATCAGTGGAATCACCAGGAGCAATGGTTCAGTCGGTGTGCCGGAGCGCAAGGGAGACAACAATTTTGGCCAAAGCCCCTCCCAAAACGCCACCACCGCCACGTAGCCAGCGGTCGCTCCCACAAAAAGATAGGTGGCGATGCGGAAGAGAGGGTTATCGCCCAGTAAATAAGTGAAAATCATCAAAGTCAGGAGAAAGCCGAGAATGGCCGCAAAGAGGTCTGCCGAGAACGTCATGTTATTTCATCTCCACCGCGGCGGATCGTTCGCGCCAGCCCTGGACAAAATTCCAGAGAGCGCCAATGAATATCAGGAGGATTGCCAACCACAACCCCATGCTGTAGGCATCCCAATATCGGCGCACCAGGCCGGGGCGATCGGCGTTGTTTTTCTCCATCACGGCTCCATCATACAGCCCGCTCAACATGCCAGTAACCTGACCTGATTGGTAGTAAGGTTGCAGCAGCGGGGCAGCCTGAGCACTGCTGATCACAATCAGCGCAGTTGAGCCACGGGCGGCCTGGCTTTGCTCAACCCACATTCGACCGTTTTCGACGCTATCGGTGATGACCAGCACCGCCGCAAAGTCGGAAAAAGTTCGCACCCCTTGCAGCGGCAGGCTTTCCCAGGCGGGGGACAGATCGGTGGCAAAGGGCATCGCCTGAGCCGGATTTTGGACAAAAGCACGCACACCGCTCCATCCACCGGGTAAATATCCCAGATTCAGGTACTGCGCCCGACTCTGGTAACCATGCTCCTTTTGTGTTCGGTTCAGGAAGCGTTCCGCCAAATCGGCGCCGAGGGGCGATGTGGAAACGAACACCAGGCGCGGATGCCGCAGGATGATGAGCGAATCGATAAACGGAGCCGCCACGGCTTCCAATTCACCCGAAAGGGCGGGTTGATACTCAAATGCCACCAGCACAGGGGCATTCTCCGGTAGCGCAGCAATGGCATCTCTGGCCGCGAACACCGCGGGTTGAAAGGCAGGGGTGGCAAAAAAGCGGCTACCGGTAAAAAAGATCAGGGCAGTGAGGCTGACCAGCAAAACAGCGATCAGCCAACGCAACAGCCGTAAGGGACGAATGGCAGCAACAAATTGAACCGGTTGGGGAGTGGTCTCCGCCGCCAGAATCTGATCCAGCAGCGCCATGTGGCTTTGCTGTTCTTCGGTAACCTGAAGCTTGAGCGAAACTGGCCTGGGTTTGGGCGAGGCAATTCCCGTAACAGGCGCGGGTAGTACTCCTCGCAACCCAGCCAGTGGACCCTGTTCTTCCTGCGCTTCAGAAACACCGATTTCAGCGCCTTCTTCCAGGGTGGCCTCCACCGGGCGCATGGCCTGAAGCCAGGAGGGCAATTCGGCGGGTGTCAATGCTTCTTCGCTTTCTTCTGGTGCCAGGCTTTCTTCAGAAGGATGGGGCTCGGCAGTATTCAGTAACCAATCGGGGAGATCCGCCGCAAAAATTTCCTCCATGGCTTCTGCGGAGAGGGGTGCTTCTGCAAAGGCTGGTTTGGGTTCTTCGGTTGAAGCTTGGGGGGCAGTTTTGGCCGCAGGGATTTCGCCCTCCTCGGAGCGCAAATCGGCCAGCCAGTCGGGTTCCATGTGCAATTCGCTGGTAGGGATGGGTGGCGGAGCGATGAAGGCAGGTGCAGCAGGAGGCGGGGTCTCTTCTTCAGGGGGTAACGCTTGCGGTGCGGCGGGTTCGGCGCTCAGGTCTTGTAGCCAGGCAGGCAGGGCGGTTTCTTCCAGCGAAGATGGAGTCTCTGGCGCTTTTTCAGGCTCTTGCAGCCAGGCCGGGAGGGGTCCTTCTTCCGCTGGTGGTTCTGTGGCGGCGGCAGGAACTGCAGACGGCAGATCTTTCAGCCAGTCAGGGAGTTCAGGCTCTTCGCCAGACAGGGCATCACC
>JBMFPJ010000085.1:0-7330 GCA_049969175.1 Anaerolineae bacterium
GCCTATTACTTTTTCCGTGCCCGCTGTGATGGCTCCGGTTTCCACGAATTTGCTCAGACCTTTGAAGAGCACTTGCAAAATGCCTGCCCTTGATAAGTTTTTAGCATCGAATGGCACGAATTACGCGAGATTTTGGCATCGAATGAACGATCTTCTGCGTTCCTCTACCCCTTCCCCGCAAAGGGTATCTGCCGTAAACGATGTTCGTCTGCGGGGAAGGGAATTTTAACCGCTGTGCAAGGAAAAACCGGAAATTTTATTTGGTGACAATCTCGATGTAATCTTGCGTCACCGTGTTTTCGTTTTCCGCCCCCAGCAAGGCGAGCAATTCACTGGTCAGGCTGGCTTTGTGTTCGGCATCTTTGCGGCTCCAGGTGCGGCTTTTGATTTCCAGGAAAGTGCCCAAATTGGGCTTTTCTACCCGATCCAGGTTGATGAAAAACTGTGTATCTTTGTAGCGAATGTGCCAGCGCAGTCGGTCCTTCTCGAAAGAAATTTCCTGCTTCGGCTTGAAATATTCGCGATAGAAGCGCAACGTGTAGGTCGCTGGCGCCAGGAAGCGACTGCGCGAGAGCAGCACATCGTGCTCCAGTTTCCCCTCGCGACTTTTTCCGATCAAAGTCAAACGGGTGCGGACGTTGGTCACTTCGCCCTTTTCGTTGATCAAATCATCCTCGCGGAAGCGCAGGCGACCCTGATCTGGATCCTCGAAAAAGAAATAATTATCGTATTGCCGATAGTGCTTAAAGGCGGTGATCTCGATCTCTGGGCGCTTCAAGGCCTGGATCACGCGGTCTGCTTCCGCTATTTTGACTTTGACCTGCACCTCGAAGGATTCCTGCTCGATGGACCCGCCCAGGGCAATTAGCTTGGAAAGCACCGATTGTTCGCGTTCAATCAAGAAGGCATCAATCTTACGGGCAATCTCCTGCGCCTGAGCGATCAATTCTTTTTCGTTCAGGGTGAGCAATTGTCGGTCGCGCATCAGCCACTTGCCATTGACCATTACATCGCTCACATCGGTAGATTTGGCTGCATAGACGAGCTGGGCGTAGACATTGTTGGGATCGCGGTGGAAACGTGGTGAGTTATGCGTTGGGTGCACGTCCACCAGAATCAGGTCGGCGCGTTTGCCTGGTTCGAGGGAACCGGTCAAATGTCCGAGATGAAGCGCCTGGGCGCCGAGGCGAGTAGCCATAACGAGAGCCGTCTGGGCGGGGATCACCGTCGGGTCGTTTGAAACGGCTTTGGCAATGAATGAGGCCAGGCGCACTTCCTCGAACATATCCAGGTCATTGTTGGAGGCTGGGCCATCGGTACCAATGCCCACGTTCAGACCGGTTTCCAGCATTTTTTGAACGGGTGCGAAGCCGGAGGCCAGTTTCAGGTTTGACGAGGGGTTGTGGGCCACACCCGCATTGGCGTGTAGCAGAGTGCGCATTTCACCGCTGTCGATGTGCACGCAGTGGGCAGCAATGACTTTGGCTTCCAGCAACCCCTGTTTTTTGATGTAGGGGACGACCGGCATGCCGTTTTCGTTGCGCATGTTTTCCACCTCGAGGGCGGTCTCGGCGATGTGAATGTGCAGCGGCACATCGAATTCGCGGGCGAGTTCGGCGCTGGCGCGCAGGATTTCAGCGGTGCAGGTGTAGGGAGCGTGGGGGGCAACTGCTGGAACGATCAGGGGGTGATTCTTCCAGCGCTGGATAAATTCACGCGCCATGGCCAATGAATCTTCGTAGGAGCCGGCGTCGGGAGAGGGGAATTTGAGGATGGTCTGCCCGCAGACGGCACGCATGCCGGCCTGAGCGGTGGCTTCAGCGACAGCGTCCTCGAAGTAGTACATATCATTGAAGGTGGTGATGCCGCTGCGGATTTGTTCGGCGCAGGCCAGCAAGGTGCCAAGCCGCACAAATTCGGGTGAGACGAATTCGCGCTCAACCGGCATCATGTAGCCCATCAGCCAAACATCCAGGCGCAAGTCGTCGGCCAGACCGCGCAACAGGGTCATGGGCACATGGGTGTGGGCGTTGACCAGGCCAGGCATGAGTACTTTCCCCTGGCAATCAATGGTTTCGCTGGCGTTGAAGTTAAGCCTGATCTCGTCTTCTGGTCCGACGGCGACGATGTGATCTCCCTGCACAGCCACTGCCCCAGGAAAATACTGATTCAGGTTCTCGTCCATGGTGAGGACATGAGCGTTGAGGAAAAGGGTATCTACGTTTTGCATGAATTTGCTCCTTATAAAATGTAAAAGAGAGTAGGGATGGATTTCTTACCCGTCAGACGGCCTGGAAGGGCCAGATTACAGGTTGGGCTTGCTGCTAAGACTGCCAGTTGAGCAGAATTTGTAAAACATCCAGGTTTATCTCAAAATCGGTGTATTTGTGGTCGGTCAGTTCCAGGTCCACGGCGGCGGCGCCGTGCGCAGCGGCAAAATCGGCCAGGGTGCCGGTGTAATGGCAGCCCGTGTCAATGGGCGGAAAGGGGTAGGTGCTGACCGTGGCGATTTCCTGTGCCAGGCGGATGGATTTCTCCGTCCAGGGCTCGCCGCCGGGGAAGATGCCCAGGGCAGCGCTGTGATAGCTGATCAGGGCTTCAATGCGATGGTTCATGATGAAGTTGACCAGGGCGGTGGTTTCTGGCTCGGAGGCCGGGGCCTTGCCGGCGGTGGTGGGGGCATAATTCCAGCAACCGGTGCGATCCCACTCGGCTACCCAGTTGGCGGGAAAGTTGCGGTTCAGGTCCACGCCGTGTTCGTTGACGCGCCCATGGATGCCGTGTTCGCGAGCATCGCCATCCGGGTTCAGGTTGGGCAGGATGTAAAGGGTCACGTCGCTGGGGATGATTTCGGGATGGTCGTTGATGTACAGAATCAGTTGTTCGGCCAGGGCGATGGTGTTGGCCTCGTAGCCACCATGAATGCCGGCAACGATCATGCGTTGTTTTTCTCCCTGGCCGAAGGTGTAAACTTCGATGGGGCGATGGGCTACGGAATAGCCGATCAGCGTGGCGCCCAGGCCGTTGGGCAAGATGAAGGGCGTGGGTGTTTCGCTGAAGATCGCTGTGGCGTGCGGGTTCGGAGTGATGGTCGGCAGGTAGTAGGCCGTGGGGTAGGTCTTTCGGGTCAAAAAAGGGGTGGCGGTGGTTGGTTCGGGTGCAGTCAGGGTCAGCCGCGTGGATTGGTTTTTTGCAAAGAGGACCAGGATGGCAAGCAAGGCAAATAAGGCCAACAGGTTCAATCCCCAAACGAGGATGACGAGAGCTGAGCCACGTTGGCGCTGCTGGCTCATTTTTCTATCCCTTCGGCGTGCAAACGCAGCAGGTTGAGTGCGGTGTTGAGCGCCCAACGGGGCAGGTTGCGCGGGTGCCCACCGTAGGTGAAGCGGTGATTTTTCTCGCCCTGGGGGGTGATGAGGCTGATTTCCATGCTCATGTTTTGAGGAAAAACGGCGATTCCCAGGATGGCACTGGCCGGGTTGCGGCGATGGGCGGCGCGAACGCGTTCGGGCAGCGCGCCCGGCTCCAGGTCCGGAAGTGAGACGGGGGGCGGCAGCAGGCGGAAGAGGGAGTCTTCGATCCCGTAGGCCAGTATCTGGAGGGGTCGCCAGCCGCGTCGTTCGATAGCGGCAAGGGTAACTGCTTCGAGGGTGTCATCGTCGCTGCCGAAGATGATGTGCCCCAGGCGCTGGCGGATCTGATTTTCGATTTCAGCGATCCGACGGTCGGCTTCGGCTTCGCTCTCGGCTTTGGCAGTGATGCGTATATCCACAACGCCGGTGTGAGCGGCCAGGCCAACGGTGGGGTTGGAGAGGGTTTCCAGGTCGCCGATCTGGTCGTCAATCACGCCTTCGCCGGTGCCGCTGGTGTGCAGCACGCGGACTTTGATGATGTGGTGCAGCTTGAAGCGGCGTTGCAGGTAGGGGATGACGGATTGATGGAGCAGGTATTCCATTTCTTTGGGCACCCCCGGCAAGGAGATGATGGCTTTGAGGCTGGTTGGGTTGCTGTCGGGGTGGATTTCGACGATGAAGGCGGGGGCAGTGCCGACCGGGTTGGGGATAGCGATGGCACCGCGTGGCAGGTAGGCCTGACGTTTCTGGTTTTCGGTGGGGGTGCGTCCGTAGCGGGCGATAGTGGCGACGATTTGATCCCAAAGCTCGGGGCGAAATTCGGTTTCGACGCCGACGGCGTGGGCGATGGCCTGGCGGGTAGGGTCATCTACGGTGGGACCGAGGCCGCCTGTGGTGAGGAGGATGTCGGCCCGTTGGAGGGCTTCGCGGACGGTGGAAGCGATGCGCTTGAGGTTGTCGCCGATGGTGGTGGTGCGGTACAGGTCAATGCCCAGGCTGCGCAGGGTGCGAGCAAGGTAGCGGGCGTTGGTATCTACGATTTCGCCCAGAAGAATTTCAGTGCCGATGGTGATAATTTCTGCAGCAGGCATAGGATTTCTCACGGGTAGATGGGGAGGAACTGGTTGCCCTTGACCTGGAAGATGGTGATGTTTGGAACAGCGCAATCGCCGCTGGGAGAGCAGGTGATGGTGCCGCTCAGGCCGTTCATCTGACGCACAGCGAAGAGAGCTTGACGCAGGGCTTGACGCGGGATGATGATGCCATCCCGACTGCTGGGATGGGCGACGTGCTCAATGGCCTCGAAGAGCATATAGGCTGCATCGTAGGCTTGCAAATGGTAGGAGGCGATGGGTTGTTCGCCGTAACGGTTCAGGTATTTTTGCAGGAATGCCTGGGGTTCCTGGATTGTGGCTGGCCCGGAGAGATACATCCCGTCGGAGATTCGACCGGTTTGTTTGAGAAAGTCGTTGCTGAGCAAGCCGTCGGAACTGATCAGGGCGGTGCGGAAGAGTTGGGGTTCGGTGACGATTTTTTGGGTCAGGTTGACGCCATCGGCGGTGTAGAGGGGGTAATAGAGCACATCGGGGGCCAGATCAGCAATTTGCTTGACGATGCCGGTCATGTCCTGACCGGATTGGATTTGAATCTGAATCAGGCATTGTCCACCCAGCTGTTTGAAATAGTCACAGGCGGCTTGCTGAAGTTGGAGTGGGTAAGGTGTGCCATCGTGAACGGTGACCATGGTGCGCGCCCCCAGGATTTTGAAGGCGAATTCGGCCACGGTTTTGCCCTGGGCTTTGTCGTTGTAGATGGTGCGCAGGAAGCCGGGCTGATGAGTTTTGGGGTCGGTGAGGGAGGGGGCAGTGCTGGATGGCGAGATGAGCACGAGGTTTTTTTCGCTGAGGATTTTAGCGGCCGGTTCTGTGCTGCTGGAACAGGTAGCGCCGATCACGGCGACGATTTTTGGGTCGGCAGCCAAAGCATTGGCGCCATCTATTCCGCCTTGCTTGCTGCAAAGATCGTCTTGTTGGACGAGTTCAATGTTGTGCCCGAAGACCTGTCCTTTATCGGCGATGGCCAATTCAACGCCGCGCAGAGCGTCGATGCCGTACGAGGCGTTGGGTCCGCTCAGGGTGAGCAAGACGCCGATTTTGATGCTTTCTTTGTTGCCGATAGTAACACAACTTGAGGGATCATCACAGGTATACGGCCGGCGAATGCAAGCCGAAGTGAGGAGAATGATGGTGAGGAGAACAAGAACCCGAACGATGGTTTTGTTCACTTTGACCTCCTGTGGGAAGAATAATAATGACTATTGTAATGTCAATTTGGGATAAAGACAAAGATGTGCTTCTCTCAAAGAGATGTTCAGGCAAATGCCTGGCATTACTTTCTCTGGTAGCATAAAACCCGTTTCCGGGCGGAAAACGGGTTTTATGATGACGTGGTTCGGCCTGGTTGGGTTACTCAATGCCGAGGTAGGCTTTTTGCACCATTGGATTATCTTTGAGGTTTTGAGCGGCGTCGCTCAGGATGATTTCGCCGGTTTGCAGAACATAACCGCGATGGGCAATGGAGAGAGCCATCAGGGCGTTTTGTTCTACCAGCAGGATGGTGGTGCCTTCTTGATTGAGTTTTTTGATGATGTCAAAGATCAATTCGACCAGCACCGGAGCCAACCCCATGGAGGGTTCGTCGAGCATTAAGATGCGAGGGTGGAGCATCAACCCGCGGGCGATAGCCAGCATTTGCTGTTCGCCGCCGGAGAGGGTGCCGCCGTACTGCTCTATGCGTTCTTTCAGGCGGGGGAAGAGTTCAAAGACCCATTCCATGCGTTGGCGGATTTTATTGGCATCGGTGATGGTGTAAGCGCCGATCTCCAGGTTTTCGCGCACGGTCAATTTAGGGAAGATGCCGCGTCCCTCCGGCACGTGACCGACGCCGAGGTTGACGATCAGGTGAGGATCGGTGTGGGTGATGTCTTTTCCTTCGAGCTTGATCGTGCCTTCGCGCGGATGGATAAGGCCAGAGATGGTGCGCAGGGTGGTGCTTTTGCCGGCTCCGTTGGCCCCGATCATGGTGACGATTTCGCCTTCTTCAACACGCAGCGAAATTCCTTTCAGAGCGTGGATATGTCCGTAATAGGAGTGGACATTTTCAAGTTCAAGAATTGTACCCATACGGTTCTCCTGCTCAGTTCTGGCGGAGGGCTTCACGGCCCAGATAGGCTTCGATCACCCGCTGATTGGTGCGGATTTGCTCCGGTGTGCCCTCGGCAATTTTCTCGCCGTAGTCCATTACGGTAATGCGCTCTGAGATACTCATCACTACCCGCATATCGTGTTCGATAAGCAGGATGGTTACGCCTTTCTCATCGCGAATACGTCGGAATAGTTTAATGGCCTCGGCGGTTTCCTGGGGGTTCATGCCGGCAGTGGGCTCGTCCAACAACAGCAGAGTAGGGTTGGCCGCCAAAGCGCGAGCGATTTCCACGCGGCGCTGCCCGCCATAGGGAAGGTTGCGCGCCAGTTCGTTGCCAACATTCTTCAAGCCGACATATTCCATCAGCTGGGCAGCGCGTGCCTCGGCTTCTTGCTCTTCTTCCACAAAGGCTTTGGTGCGCAACAATGCCTGGACGGGGCTTTGCTTCAGGCGGGTGTGCATGCCGACCAGAATGTTCTCGATGACGGTCATATTCCCGAACAGGCGAATGTTTTGGAACGTGCGGGCGATTCCCAGGGCGGCAATTTGATCGGGGCGTAAGCCAATCAGGTGATGCCCGTTGAAAATGATCTGTCCTTCCTCGGGGCGGTAAATGCCGGTGAGGGTGTTGAAAAAGGTGGTTTTGCCGGCGCCATTGGGGCCAATGATGCTCAGAATTTCACCTTTTTCAATTTTGAAATCCATTTTCATCACGGCGGTCAGGCCGCCAAAGCGTTTGGTAACGCCGCTTGTTTCGAGTAATGCCATAGTGA
>JBMFPJ010000086.1:0-7325 GCA_049969175.1 Anaerolineae bacterium
ACCGCCTGCACGCCCCCGCTTTCGAAGTCTTCGATGGCGGTCAACGCGTCCCCTACTTAGAATCCCCAGAACGCATGGAGGTCATCCTGCAAGCCTTGCAAAAGAGGGATTGGGCAGAGATTTTGCCCCCTACCAATTTTGGACTCGTCCCCCTGAGCCGAGTCCACGCCCGCGATTACCTCACCTTTCTCGCCTCCGCCTGGACGGGTTGGCGGGCTACCGAACCCCAGGCCGGCGCGGCCGCTGACGGCTTCCCTCTGCTCCCCGCCACATTTACCCGCCCCGGTCAACAGCGCCGCCCCGCCTCGATTTTAGGCCAGGCCGGCTACTACATGATGGACCTCAGTGCACCGATCACCGCTGGCACCCACACCGCCGCCCTGAGCGCAGCGCACTGTGCCCTTTCTGCCGGCAAAGCCGTGCTGGAGGGCGAACGCGCCGCCTTCGCTCTGTGCCGACCTCCCGGCCATCATGCTGGCAAGGCGTATTGTGGCGGCTATTGCTACCTCAACAACGCCGCCATTGTCGCTGACTGGTTATGCGCAAATGGCAAAGTCACCATCCTGGATATTGACTATCACGCCGGCAACGGCACGCAGGAGATCTTCTACGACCGCGCCGACGTGTTGACCCTTTCCCTGCACGCCGACCCGGCAGAAGAATACCCTTACTTTTCTGGCTATGCCGATGAGCAAGGAATCGCCGCCGGTCTGGGCTTTCACCGCAACTTCCCCATGCCGGCAGGCACCGGCGATGACGCCTACCTGCAAACACTCCACAAAGCCCTCCGCCTGCTGACCGATTTCGCCCCGCGCTTCCTGGTGCTCTCGCTCGGCATGGATATTTACCGTGAAGACCCCTTGGGGAAATTCGACATCACCGCCCAGGGCATTCAACAGATCGCCCGTCGCATCGCCGATCTGGGCCTCCCCACCGTCCTCGTGCTGGAGGGCGGCTATCATACCGCTGCATTGGGAGAAAACGTAGCCACATTTTTGGAAGCGTTTTTGTAACCGCTCAGGTAGTTAACGTGAGTTCGGGATAAGTCACTGATTAAACGCTGAGCAGGGAGAGGGGAAAGCCCGGCGGAGGGATGGGGCACACTCAATGCCTGCCCGAAATATGATTTACTTCTCTTCGGCAATCGCCACGCCGCTATACTTCAACGCCACATGCGCTGCAGCCAGGCGAGCCACCGGCACCCGGAACGGCGAACAAGAGACATAATTGTTGCCGATCAGGTGGCACCATTCAATGGATTCCGGATCGCCGCCGTGTTCACCGCAAATGCCCACTTCCAGGTCTGGGCGGGTCTGGCGACCTTCCTCGATAGCCATCTTCATCAGCCGTCCTACCCCATCCCGATCCAACGTCTGGAACGGATTCTTGGGCAGAATGCCCTGCTCCACATAGGTGACCAGGAAATTACGCTCAGCATCATCGCGGCTGTAGCCAAAGGTCATCTGCGTCAGGTCATTCGTGCCAAAGGAGAAAAACTGCGCCAGTTTGGCAATTTCAGCAGCCGTCAACGCCGCGCGTGGGATCTCAATCATCGTGCCGAACTTGTAAGCGAACTTCACACCCTTTTCTTCCATCACCGTCTTGGCGATGCGCTCCAGACGGGGCTGAATCCACTCCAGTTCCTTCACCGTGCCGGTCAGAGGGATCATCACTTCGGGTTTGACCACAATACCGCGCTGCGTGCAATCAGCAGCCGCCTCGAAGATCGCCCGCACCTGCATCTCCACGATCTCCGGCATGACAATGCTCAAGCGAACGCCGCGCAAACCCATCATCGGGTTCGATTCGTGCATATTCTTGACAGCGTGCAGCAATTTCTCTTTCTCGGCCAGCCCTTCCGTCTGACCTTTGACGCGCATGGTGATCACTTCTTCCAGAAGTGCCTCTTCGGAGGGCATGAACTCATGCAGCGGCGGGTCAATCAGGCGAATGATCACCGGATACCCATCCATCGCCTCGAACAGACCGGTGAAGTCCGCGCGCTGGTAAGGGAGCAACTCGTTCAACGCCGCGCTACGCTCTTCGCTCGTCTCCGCCAGAATCATCCGCTGCACGATAGGCAAACGTTCCGGCTCAAAGAACATGTGCTCGGTACGGCACAGACCGATTCCCACCGCACCATAGGCGCGGGCGCGGCGGGCATCCTTTGGATAATCGGCATTGGCCCACACCTGCAGACCGCGGGTCGGCCAGCCCTTCGGTGCCTTGCGAATACCTTTGCGTGCCGCGATCTCATCCGCCCAGTTGAGCAGCGTCATCAGCTCAGTTTGCTCTTCCAGCGAGGGCGCAGTGGTCGGAATCTTACCCAGGAACACCTGCCCTGTCGTGCCATCCACAGAAATCCATTCCCCTTCTTTCACCACTTTGCCATCCACGCTCATCTGGCGCTGTTCCAGGTCAATCTTAATCGCCGAAGCGCCCACCACACAAGGAATACCAAACTGACGGGCTACGACGGCAGCATGGGACGTGGCCCCGCCTTCGCTGGTCAACACCCCGCGCGCCGCGATCATGCCATGCACATCATCGGGCTTGGTGAACGGACGCACCATAATCACATCCTGGTGCTGTTCCTTCGCCATCTTCTCGGCGGTATCGGCATCGAAATACACCTGACCGACCGCCGCCCCCGGCGAAGCATTTACACCCTTCGCATACAGGCGGCCGTCTTTTTCGGCCTCTTTGATCGCTTTCTCATCAAATTGCGGGTGCAGCAAAGCATCCACATCTTCCGGGCGAATGCGCAGCACGGCTTCTTCTTTGGTAATCAGCTTCTCATTCGCCATGTCCACGGCGATCTTAACTGCTGCCTTCGCCGTGCGTTTCCCATTGCGAGTTTGCAACATCCACAGCTTGCCGCGCTCAATCGTAAATTCCACATCCTGCATATCTTTGTAATGCTTCTCCAGCTTGGCGGCAATGCTCATAAACTGCTTATAAACCTTGGGCATGGTCTCAGCCAGTTTTTCAATCGGCTCCGTGTTACGAATACCGGCCACCACATCCTCACCCTGCGCGTTGAGCAAATAATCGCCCAACATCTTCTTCTCGCCGGTCGAAGGATCGCGGGTAAAGGCCACCCCCGTCCCCGAATCAAAACCCATGTTGCCAAAGACCATCGTCACGATGTTCACAGCCGTGCCGAGGTCATCGGAAATGCCAGTAGCGCGGCGATAATCCACCGCTCGCTTCCCGTTCCAGGATTCAAACACCGCCTTGGTCGCCAGCTCCAACTGTTTGTACACATCTTGCGGAAACTCTTCACCGACATGCTTCTTGAAAATTTCCTTGTATATCTCAGTGAGCGCCTTCCAATCCTCGGCAGTCATATCGGTATCCAGCCGATACCCCTTCTTGGCCTTATATTCCGCAAACGGCTCTTCAAAGACCTCGTCAGGCAGGTTAAACACGGTAGTACCGAACATCTCTACCAGGCGACGATAGGAATCCCAGGCAAAGCGCGGATTGTTGGTCAGTTTTGCCAGCCCCTCCACCACCTGATCATTCAGACCAATGTTCAAAATGGTGTTCATCATGCCCGGCATGGAAAACTTAGCACCGGAGCGGCAGGAAACCAATAACGGATTCTTCGGATCGCCAAATTTCTTACCCGTTGCTTTCTCAATCTCCTTCAGCGCGACGAGTTCCTGCTCCCACATTCCGGGCGGGAATTTCCCGCTCTGGCGATATGCATTGCATGCCTCCGTCGTCACCGTAAAGCCGGGAGGCACGGGCACACCAGCGCGCATCATATCCGCCAGACCAGAGCCTTTTCCGCCCAACAGAGCACGCACACCTTCCCACGAACCCGCATACTTTTCAGCCTCGTTCACTTCTTCAAACAAATAGACCCATTTCTTTTCAGTCGCCTTTTTGGTTGCCGTGTTTTTTTTCACAGTCGCAGCAACCGCTTTACCACTTTTTGCTGTTCCAGCCATATTAACCTCCAAATTGGATAAAAAAATTGCAAATAATCGGATGTAGTTTACCACAAAGTCCATTGATTACAAATGACAAAAATCACAAGAACGGGCTTCATTCTGTAAATAACTTGCAAGGATAAAAACGTCTTAAATCGAGCATAATTGAGCCAGGTAAAACTATGGCGCTCACTGTATTAACAATCGACGACGACACTGCAATCACCGAACTATTCTCCATTCTTCTCCGCACCTACGGCTTCGAAGTGCTCACGGCCAACAGCAGCAAAGAAGGGATTCAACTCGTTCGCGAAAAATCTCCCCGCCTAGTGCTGCTCGACCTGATAATGCCTGGAATGAACGGCTGGGAGGTGTGCAAAGCCATTCGCTCCTTCAGCAACGTGCCCATCATCATCCTCTCCGCCCTCGATGATCCCCGCATGGTCGCCAGTGCTCTGGATGCCGGCGCCGATGACTACCTGGTCAAACCCGTGCCAAGCAGCGTACTCATTGCCCACATGAAAAAACTCATTCGGCGGACCGGCGGATTCACCGCCGCCCCTGAAGCGACCGTATCCCTCGCCAAACCAGGCACTCAACTCTTAGGCCGCTGACTCCGGCGCTTCAAACCGGACCCTGAGCCTGCTCCCGTTATCTAAGCCGCTCCACCTCCAAAAATAATTGCCCGTCTCCCCTCGGCGACGGGCAATTGTTGCTTGACCTATTCCTCACGCTCATTGAGCCAGCAAGCGCAACGCCTCGGCCGTTTTTTCCGGTGCTTCCAGCATCGGCATATGCCCCCCGCCTGCCAGTTCCACAAAATGCGCCGTTGGCAACATCGCCTTGACCTCGCGGGCGCGCTCCACCGGGATGAGCGCATCAGCATTGCCATGCACCAGCACCAGCGGAAAACTAAATGTGGGCAAAAGCAGGCTGGAATCTTCGCGCTCGGCCATCGCCTTCAGCGCACCCACAATCCCAGCCACCGATTGGCGGCCGATCAACTGAGCCAACGTGGATTGCAAGGGTTTCAGCTGGGTCAGTTTTTGCGCCATCTCAGTCACCACACCGCTGCCCTGTTCAGCCACCTGCGCCGCCTGAGCATAACGCGCCTCCCGTCGCTCAGGCGGATCGGCCAGCACCTGCGACGCAATCAGCGCCAGCCCGTTCACCCGTTCCGGAAAGAGCCGGGCAAAAGCCAACGCAACATAGCCGCCCATGGAATGTCCCGCCAGCGCCGCCCGTTGAATCCCCAAATGATCCAGCAACCCAGCCAGATCTGAGGCGATGTCATACATCGTATAAGCTTTGCTCACCGTGCTGGATTCGCCAAAGCCGCGCAAATCCGGCAAGATCAGATCAAATGCATCTTCCAGGCGGGTTGCCACTTCTTCCCAAATCGTATGGTCAAGAGGATACCCATGGATCAAGACCAACGGTTTCCCTTGCCCGCGACGTTCATACGCCAGCGAAATTCCATTGACTGTTACCTTCTCCATTTTGCCACCTCCTTTAGATGCACCAGGCAAACGCCCTAGCACCAGTTAACCAGCACTTTCAGCTTGCTGCCCAGTTTAGAATAATAATACACGAAACCGTTGTTGCGGCCAAACTCAAAAACGCGGCGGGTGATGTCTACATCGGCCTTGCAATACTCTGCCACCTTCTCCAGCTCACCGGCGCGAAACCATTCCACTGCCTGCAGGCCATCGGCTGTCTTCGTGGTACCCAGGCAGGCTCGCGCCACCGAATCCAGGCCAACGCGAAAGCCCAGGGCACGGGTCAGGTCTTCCAGCATGTCCAGCGAGCGATAGGCACGGAAGTTTTCGGCAGGAGCATAGGGTTGCAACACCTGAAAATCAAAGTTCTTAATATTGAAGCCAATCACTTTATCTGCGGCCTTCAATTCAGCAATCAACTTCTGCGCGTCCTTCTCCCAATACACCGCAAAATCGTTGCGCTCCGTGGAATAAGTCACCGCGCAGGCCAGGCGCAGCTGGGTGATATTGTTGCGCCCACCCACCTCATCAAAAAGTTTTTGGGTTTCCACATCGAAAAAGACGTAATTCATCTCTCAACCTGCCTGTTCAAAATGGTGTTGTCGAATGCTACAAATGGGACAAACTTTTTTCAGAAATTGGCGCCAATTCGAGGCAAAAGCTAATGTTTCTGCTGGTAATCGGCCAGCCATTGACGGGCAAATTGGAGCGCTTCTTCCCGCGACGTCACTTTGCCGGCGGCCTGTTCCTCACGAATGGCCTCCAGCAACAACCCGACCAGCGGCCCCGCAGGCAAACCGAACTCTTGCATAACGGCATGACCATCCAGCAACCGGGGCGGAGCGACCACTTCCGCCGGTCGTTCCCAATAATTTTCGAGCAACAGGCGTGCCACCGTCAGCGCCGCCGACCAGGTTTTTTGAGGGAGGGTAGTATCGTAGGTAGCGCGCAAATCGGCCAGCCCCAACAGAATCAGGTCCATGCCGGCTTCACCACTATCGCGGAAGAAACGGTAAATGGCCTTGCGCGAGGGTAATTTGGCCTCTCCCTCCATACGGCTGGTGAAAAAATGAAAGCGCATGTGATGTTTGATGATCGTATGCAGGCGCTGAATCTCATCGTTGCTCAGGTGAAGGGCACGAGCGCGCTCAACACTGATCTCCGCACCCTGTTCATCATGCCCCCAAAAGCGAATGCGTCCGTTTTCGTCCAGGTTACGGGTGGCGGGTTTAGCAACGTCATGATACAGGGCAGCAAAGAATAGCAGGGCACGCAGCGAACGATCGGGGGTGAGAAATTGGGCCAAATGGCGGGCAAATTGTTCGCGGTAACGCCCCAGGTGCAGGGAAAACAAGCCAGTGAACAGGTCGCCGCCGCCCTCTTCATCCGGGAGGATGGCCAGGGTGGTAAGGATAGATTCGAGATGACGTAGCACTGCCAGCGTATGAGTCCAGACGTCGTACACGTGAGGTGCAGGCTGTTCAACGCCCTTGAGAGCGGGCAATTCGGGCAGAAAATAGGGCAAAGTGCCCAGCAAATCCAGGGCACGCAGTGCCAGATCGGGCTTGGGGCCGGCTAAGATTTTGAATAACTCGTCGCGCAAACGCTCCACCGAAACATTCTTCAGGAGAGCCGCAGATTCTTTCATCCAGGTGCGCGTTTGCGGCTCGATCTGGAAATTGAGCATGGCTGCCAGTCGAACGGCGCGCAAAATACGGATAGGATCATCCTGAAGGGCAGTTGGAGCACAAGCGCGCAGCCGTTTGGCGCGTAAATCGGCCCCTCCGCCCAGCGGATCGATGATCGTTTCTCCGCGTAAATCGCAGGCCATGGCGTTGATGGTGAAATCGCGGCAGCGCAGATCGGCATCCAGGTTGGGGCCACG
>JBMFPJ010000087.1:0-264 GCA_049969175.1 Anaerolineae bacterium
GTCAATGACCAGGGCCAAATGGGAATGAGAATCTGGGGGGCAAAAAATAAAATCAACCCGATCATTCCGGACATGACCGCCAGGGCAATAAAAAAAGGCAAAGCCCAAATTGTCAGGCGCTTTTCCAGGAACATGGGCGACTCATAATTTTTTTCTTGTTGATGATAGACCAGCAAGGATGCCAGAAAAGTACAGGCATGCGCCAAAAGCCAGAACCAGGCAATGGGCTGATGCCAGTCAATCTTCGCTCGATGAATAATGGTG
>JBMFPJ010000087.1:274-7206 GCA_049969175.1 Anaerolineae bacterium
AAACTACCAAAATGGCCAGGAAATGGGCGTTCCATGGATGAACTCCTTCTAAGGGGAAGAATGTCTTTGGCGAACAGCCTCATACACAATTAAGGCTGTGGCAATGGACACATTCAAAGAATTAACACGCCCCATCATTGGGATTTGAACACGCAGGTCGGCCTGCTCCAGCCAGAATGGGCTGAGACCTTCATCTTCCGTACCGACCACAATCGCCACCGGTTGCTTCAGGTTGGTATCAGTATACAACAATTTAGCGGCAGGGGTAGCAGCCAAAACTCCTATTTTTCGCTCTCGCAGCCATGCCAGGGTTGCGGAATTATCCAGTTCAATCACTGGCACCGTAAAAACGGCCCCGCGACTGGCACGAATCACATTTGGGTTCCATACATCTACACGCGGATCGCACACGAAAACCGCATCCACGCCAGCCGCATCGGCAGTGCGCAGGATGGCCCCCAGGTTGCCCGGTTTTTCGACGGATTCTGTTACCACAATGAGCGGAGAGGCACCCACAGATAATGAGCTGAGAGAGCGCCGGGGCATAGGGAAAAGGGCCAACCAGCCATCGGGATTCTCGCGATAAGACATTTTTTCGAAGACCGGCCGGTTAACAGTTCGCACATCAGCTGAGGAAACGTTGATTTGGCGGCTAGCCAGCTCGGGGGCGGTAAAGACCGTCTGCGGTTTCAGCCCAGAAGCGAGAGCCAGGTTGATTTCATCCCAGCCTTCGACTACGATGACTCCCTCGCGTTGCCGGTAGCGTTTTTCATCGCGCAGACGAACGACGTGTTTGATGTGCTCGTTTTGTAAACTGGTAATGTCGTATGGCATATGTAATTATTGTACTGGATCTTGGTAGTCAGGTCTGCCCATCTTCTTTTTTGGTGGTGTTTGTTTGGCTGTTGCCTTTTTGTGTGTAATTGGCTATGCGAAATATGGCTAAATCTCACCACCCGCATTACCCAAGAGAGGCGCCTTCAATCCTGAAAACCAGTACGATACAGCTCGTAATAACGGCCTTGCCGCGCCAGCAGCTCAGCGTGATTCCCCTGCTCCACAATGCGCCCCCCGTGAATGACCACAATTCGGTCCGCATTGGTTATCGTGGACAGGCGATGAGCAACCACGAACGAAGTTCGTCCGCAAAAAAGAGTCGCCAGAGCACGCTGAATGATCTGTTCCGTTTGAGTGTCCACTGAGGAGGTCGCCTCATCCAGGATTAAAATGCGTGGATCGGCTAACAGGGCGCGCGCGAACGAAATCAGCTGCCGCTGCCCTACTGAAAGCACCGCGCCTCCTTCCTCAACTGAAGTCTGGTAACCGTTTTTCAGCCGCAGAATAAACTCGTGCGCCCCCACCGCCTGCGCCGCAGCAATGACATCCGCCTCGGTGGCGTCCAATCGTCCGAAGAGAATATTTTCGTACACCGTACCGTTGAAAAGAAATGGATCTTGCAAAACAATGCCCATTTGCCGCCGCAGAGAAGATTGGGTAACCGTGCGCAGATCATAGCCATCCACAAGAACTCGTCCCTGGGTCGGATCATGGAAGCGAGCCAGCAACTTGACCAGGGTAGTTTTGCCTGCACCTGTCTCACCCACCAGGGCCACGGTCTCGCCAGCACGAACATCCAGGTTGATTTCTTGCAAAACAGGGGTCGGGTCGTCGGCGTAGTGAAAGGAGACGTTCTCGAAGCGCACATCTCCGCGTAAGGGCGGCAAATCGCGGGCATCCGGCGCATCACGCACTTCCACTTCCACATCCAGCAGGGAAAGGATGCGCTCTCCACCCGCCATAGTGGACTGAAGATCGTTAAAGCGGCGGCTCAGGTCGCGAATCGGCTCAAAGAAGCGGTCAATGTAAAGAATGAAAGCCACTAACACGCCAGGTGTGATCTGCTCGCCCAGCACGGCTGCTCCACCCAGCCAAACGACCAGCATGGTGGCAATAGCTCCCAAGACATCCACAGTAGGGCTGAAAAAAGATGCAATGCGCGCTGCATAGAGAGAACGCTCCAGATGGTAGCGGTTAACGTAATTGGCAAAATGTTCGTAATTGTATCTTTGTCGCGAAAAGGCCTGCACCACGCGCACCCCGTTGACATTCTCTGCCAACACCGAATTGACCCACGAAATGGCAGCACGCACCTTGCGGTAAGCGGCACGCGAAACGCGGCGAAAATAGATCGTGACCATGACCATCAGCGGCAGCACGCTGAAGGTGATTAACGCCAGCCGCAGATTCATCTGCAACATAATCACAATAATAAAAAACAAAGTGAACAGGTCGCGGGTGATCGCCAGCACCGCCCAGGTCAAAAAGTCACGCAGCGTTTCTACATCATTGATTACCCGGGTGATAATGCGCCCCACGGAATAACGGCTGTAAAAACTCAGTGAGAGCTCCTGCAAATGGCGAAAAAGTGTAGTGCGAACATCGTAAATGACCGCCTGCCCAACCCAGGCCATGATATTGACCCGAAAATAAATAAAGAGCCACTGTAAAACCGATGCTCCCAGATAGGCCAGCACAATCCAACGCAGAGCATTCCAATTGCCAGCGGTCAAGCCATTGTCAATCGCCAGTTTCACAAAATAGGGTCCTGAAACTGCGGCTGCTGAAGCGCCCATCATCAGCAACAGGGCGACAAACAGTTTTCCCGCGTAGGGGCGGGCAAAGGCAAAAAGCCGCCTGGCGACACGAGGATCATAGGATTTATTGTATTGTTCTTCAGATTGAGTTACATAAGCAGGAGGGGTAATGGTGGTCATAGCCGGGTGGTCCGGTAGTCGAATCAGGCAGTCAGGTGATCAGGAAGACAAGAGGGTGGAGATTATCCCAGGCCATTGGTGGGATGAAGACGTTCAAATCTTGGATGGTGGGCAGTTTCTGTTTCTTCCACGGGTTGATAGTGCAACAGCTGCAAATCATGAATTTCTTTATACAGCCCGCCCTGTGCCAACAGTTCTTCGTGGCGGCCGCGCTGGATGATTCGCCCGTTTTCCATGACCAGAATCAGGTCGGCGCGGCGAACCGTGGCAAGACGATGGGCAATGACAAACGTCGTGCGCCCCTCCATCAGCCGATCGAGCGCTTCCTGAATCAGGCGTTCGGTTTGGGTATCCACGCTAGAAGTGGAATCATCCAGAATCAGAATGCGCGGATTCATCAGCAGGGCGCGGGCAATGGCCACACGCTGACGTTGACCACCGCTCAGGGTCACGCCGCGCTCGCCGACGATCGTATCATAGCCGTTGGAGAAGCTCATGATGAAATCATGCGCCTGAGCAGCTTTGGCCGCGGCAACAATTTCCGCTTCACTGGCATCGGGACGGCCATAAGCAATGTTTGCCCGAATGGTATCCGAAAACAGCAACGAGGTCTGCAAAACAATGCCGATTTGTCGGCGCAGGCTTTCCAGTTCCAATGTGCGCACGTCATAACCGTCCACCAAAACTGCCCCCTCACTCACATCATAAAAGCGCGGGATGAGATTGACCAGGGAAGTCTTGCCCGAGCCGGTCTGGCCGATGAGCGCTACGATCTGGTTTGGCTCAACCGTCAGATTAATATCGGTTAGCGCGACCGACTTCTCGTCCTGGTAGCGCAGCGAAACGTTACGGAATTCGACGCGACCGCGCAGGGTGGGCAAAATCACCGCATCGCGCGGCGACCGGATGGCGGGTTCCGTTTCGAGGATTTCCAGCACCCGTTGAGCGCCTGCTCCCGCCTCGCCGGCCGCATTGACCAACCAGGCCAGTTGCTGAACAGGTGCGGAGAGCATCAACCAATATGAATTGAATGCCACGATCTCGCCCACCGACATTTCGCCTGCGAGAACCATCTGTCCGCCAAAGATCAAAATAAGAATGGTGCCCAGCGCAATAAGCAGGTTCGTGGTAGGCATCACCTTGGACCACTCACCAATGACCTTGATGCGCGCAGCGAAATAATTGCGATTGGCTTCATCAAAACGGCGAATCTCGTAGGATTCACGGGCAAAGGCACGCACCACCTGCACCCCGCTGACGTTTTCTTGCAGGCGAGTCGAGAGTTCGCCCAAGGCCATATCCACTTTGTAAAACAATTGGGTGACACGATCGCCGAAATCGGTGGTCATCATTACCATGGGGATTAATGGCAGCAAGGTAACAAGTGCCAGGCGGACGTTTGCTGAGAAAAGGGCCGTGGTCACGCCAAGAGCGATCAGTGCCAGCTGCACAATTTCGATCACGCTGCTGCCAGCAAAATTCTGAATAGCGCGCACGTCCTCAATGCAGCGGGTAATCAGCTGGCCGCTTTGAGTATGGTCATGGTAAGTGAATGGCAGGTATTGAATACGGTCATACAGGGCATTCCGCAGATCATAGCCCACATGTGCCGCCACCCATTCCGAGAAATAGCGTTGAAAGAAGTTCAGAACTGCGGTCGTCAGACCCAATCCCAGCAGAATGAGCGCAGCATGAAGCAGATACGTGGTTTGCCCTTGCAATAAACCCTGGTCAATGACCCCTTTCAGAACGCGCGGGACGATCAATGAGAGAAGGGTAATGGCAAGTAAAATGAAAAGATTGAGCAAAATCTGCCAGAGATAAGGCTTGAGGTAGGAGCGGAGTTTGAAGAGGTAGGTCATTTGTCTTGTAGTCGGGTGATCGCGTAGTCTGATAGTCGGGTAGTCTGTTGGTCAGGAGGAGAGTAGCCCGGTTTTTGGGCAAAAGTGGTGCGAGATTAATCTTACGAATTTACCCAGTTTTACGAATTTACCCTGCTTTCGGTATACGACCGTCAGGAGGACGGCTAGTCAGGTAGTAGTGAAGGCTTTGCGCAGGAGCGAGAGGGCCTGAACCAGGAGGTTGGTTTCTTCAGCCGACAGACAGGCAAAGCGCTCGGCCAGCCAGGTCTCGGTTTCGACATAGATGGCCGCCAGGGTCTGCTCGCCGTTTTCGGTGAGTGAGAGATACACATGGCGGCGGTCGCGCGCATCGGTCTGGCGTGCTACCAGGTTGCGGCGGACGAGGACCTCGACGGCGCGGCTGGCCTGCGAGCGGCTCAGCCTCCCCTCCTCCGCCAGCGCGCTGACCGAATCGTATCCCTTGCGGATGCGCCGCAGCGCCTGGAACTGCTCCACGGTCAGGCTGAAGCGTTCGCGCGCCACCGAGCGGATCTTTGCCCGCGTCTGCCGCCAGACGGGCGGGATGCTCTCCCAGAAAGCGTCAATCAGGTCGGTTTGGGTCATGGCTCAAATTAGTTGCAAATTGCAACTATTATAGCACATGTGATGGGATTGCTTCGCGGCGCGAGGCGCGGCTCATAGTGACATGTCTGCTGCTACGGTAGTAAAATCCGTATAGCCGCCGGGATGAGCCGCAGCGCAGCGGATGTTCTTTCACGTCCCCGCGCAAATTACACATGAGCCAAAATCAAAAAGGAGTTCTCATGCCCAAGAAACAAAAAAAGGACAAGAAACCCCGTTTGCCCAAAGTGAACACCCAAATCCCCATCTCGCGCGTGCGCCCACTCCAATTCACCAGCCCGCGCCAGGTGCTACAGCACGCCCGCGAATACCCCATCTACGGCTGCTGGGTGATGGAGGGATGGCAGGAAAAGGGCATCACCCCGGTAGTCATCGCCCGCCAGCAGTCGCTCGAGACGCTGATTTTCGCTGTCTATCTGGTGGACCTCTACTGCCTGGGGGTGAAAGATGCCTTTGCCAATCCCGGTATTTCGAAGACCAGATTTATGCGAGAATTGCCCGGTCTCTGCAATAACGCACCCCAGCCCTGTTCGGTCGAACTGGCGCACGAGATCGTCTATGGCGCGCTGGAATATGCCAAACAATACGGCTTCAGCCCTCACCCCGATTTCACGCGTCAGATGGCCGACCAGGTGCTCGATCCGCCTGAGGCGCATCCGCGCAGCGGAAAAGTCGAGTTCGGGAAAAACGGCAAGCCGTTTTTTGTCGCCGGTCCCTATGACGATAAGCGTAAAATCCAGCAAGTGCTGAGCACCCTGCAACGCACCGCTGGCGAAGGAAAGTATCATTACCTCATCACGCTAGACCCTGATGACCTGGATTTCCTTGAGAGATAGAGAACAGATGAGCAAAGCCAAAAAAGTTTCCACTGTCGATCCGATTAACCTGCCGCGCCGCCTGCGCGAGGGGCTGGGCAAAGCCAATGACTTGCTGGACGAGAACAAGGCGAAAGAAGCGCTTGAAATCCTGAAAGAACTGGACGAGCGTTATCCCAACCAGGTCTACGTGCTGGAGATGCTGGTGGACGCTTATGCCAGCCTGCAGGATGAACGTAGTTATTTAAGTGCTACGCGCCGTCTGCACCGCCTGGCGCCCAACCGCGCCGACGTCAAATTGAGCCTGGGCGGCGCCTACATGGCAAATGTGTTTCCAGCGCTGGCGCTGGAAACTTTCCGCGAATTCCTCAAGCGCTGGCCGCAACACGAAGAGGCAAATAAGGTGAGAACAATGGTTCAGCAACTGGAAGCCGAACTGCCCAAAATGCTGGCAGAAAGCGGCCTGGACTTCGAAGCCGATTTCGCTTTTGCCTGTCAGCACGAAGAAGCGATGGTTTGCCTGGAAACCGGCGAGTTTTCGCGGGCAAAATCGCTCATCGAGAAGATGCAGCGCCAAAAGCCGGATTTTGTCGCCCCGCTGAACAACCTCAGTCAGATTTACTGGCTGGAAGGCGACCTGCCGCGCGCCATCGAGACCTCGCGGCGGGTGTTGGCCATCCAGCCGGATAACCTCCACGCCCAGGCGAATCTCATCCGCTACCTGTACCTGACCGGGCAGAGAGAGGCGGCCGCGCCGCTCATCGAACGCCTGAAGGCATCCACTGCCAAAGCCGCTGATCGCTGGAAGAAACTCGCCGAAACCCTGGCTTTCATCGGCGACGACCAGGGAATGCTGGAAC
>JBMFPJ010000088.1:0-7197 GCA_049969175.1 Anaerolineae bacterium
CGCCGATGGCCACGGATCTCAGCTTCGTCGCGCACTCCACCCAGGGAAATGCGCACGAACTTGCGTCCCATGGCCCGGGCGATGGACTGTCCCAGCGAGGTCTTGCCTACGCCTGGCGGGCCAACAAAGCACAAAATGACCCCCTCGCGCTCACGGCGAATCATATCGGTGGAGGCTTCTCTTTGTTCCGCCTTCCGTTCCAGGCGCAGTTTGCGAATGGCCAGGAATTCCAGGATGCGTTCTTTTACATCTTCCAGGCCATAGTGATCCTGATCCAGAATCTGGCGAGCATGGGCAATATCTAAATTGTCTTCCGTGGCTTTCGACCAGGGCAAAGAGACCAGCCAGTCCAGGTAGGTACGAATCACGCCGTATTCTGCAGCGGCGGTGGGCAGGCGCGAGAGGCGATCCAGCTCGCGGCGCGCCTGTTTGTCGGCCTCTTCTGGCATTTTGGCGGCTTCGATCTTCTTTTGCAACTCTTCAATCTCTGCGGCTTGCTCGTCTTTTTCACCCAGTTCGCGCTGGATGGCTTTCAGCTGCTCGCGCAGGAAGTATTCGCGCTGCATTTTCTCAATCTCGCCGCGCGCTTCGTTTTGAATCTTCTGCCCTAGCTGTAAGACTTCGGCCTCACGCACCAGCAGGCCAATCAGTTTTTTGAGCTTGGCCGTTACCGAATCCAGCTCCAGAATTTCCTGCGCGTCGCTCAGGTCCATGCGCTGGAAATTAGCGATGGTGTATGCCGTCTGCAACGGGTCTTCGATGGAAGTGATCGAAACGGTCAGTTCCTCAGGGAAGGAGGGAATCATCTGGGTGATTTGCTGGAACTGATCGCGCACGTTGCGCGCCAGAGCGTCAACTTCAATGCCCTGTTCGATCGTTTCCGGCGCAAGATGAATGCGCGCCTTGAGATACGGCTCTTCGGCCACAAATTCACCCAGGCGGAAGCGTTCCAGGCCCTGAACCAGCAAGCGGATGGTCCCATCGGGAGCGCGCAACAGGCGATGAACGACGGCGATCGTCCCCACCTGATACAGGTCAGCCGGCCCCGGCGCCTCAAGCTCGGGATTTTTGGCGGCGACCAGGCCAACCAGCTTATCCCCGGCGACGACATCATCCACCAGTTTGATTGAGCGCGGTTGCCCCACCGTCAGCGGCACAGCCGTTTGCGGGTAAACTACCACGCCCCGCAATGGCAAGATCGGCAAAACTTCGGGGTATTTGGGGCTTTCGCTCTTTTCAGGTTCATCGGGGGGTAAAGGTGCTTCAGGCTCTTTTTCTTTTTTCTGAAAATGGGAAAACACGGATGGGATGAGAAGTTGTAAGAAGTCCACCTCGTTCTCACCAAGCCATTCGAAGAGATCATTCAGGTTCGATTGCCAACGATAGGCAGGCATAGATTATTCAACCTTTATTTGATTGGGTTTCGCCATGGGCAGGGTAACGGTGAGAAACCCATCTTTGTATTCAGCCGTTGCTCGCTCCAGGTCCACTGGCCCCGGCAGCCCCACCGCCGTGGCAAATTTTCCAAAGCGGATTTCCATCTGGTGATAGGCGCGGCGTTCTGAAATGTCGGGGCGCACTCCCTTGATGAGCAAGATGTTGTTCTCGACCGTTACTTCGAAGTTGTCTTCTTGCATTCCGGCAATTTCTACGCGAACGACGTAGGCCTCCTCCGTCTCGTAAAAATCTGTGGGCGGGCTCCAGATATTAGAGCGCACTTGCCAGGAGATGGTATGCAAAATCTCATGACGACCTTCGAGCATGGTCGAACCTGGCAGTTCTGACTTGCGAATGATAGGGGACATAACCTACCTCCACGGTTACCGTTAATGCAAGCGGGGGGTGAATCAGGCTTGCAAAGCAGATTTTGCCGCTTCCAGTACCTGAGCATAATCCGGTTCTTCGCTCAGAGCAGACATATAAGCAGCATAAACAACGCGATCATTGCGATCAACAACAAAGACAGCCCGGCGCAAAATGCGTCGTTCTTTGATCAAACAACCATATTTTTCGCCAAATTCAGCCGTCATGTGATCCGAGAGTGTGATGACCTGATCTACACCTGCTGCGCCACACCATCTTTTTTGAGCATACGGCAGGTCGGTACTGATGACCAAAATCACAATGTCTTTATCGAGAGCAGCGGCTTCTTGATTGAAGCGGCGAGTTTCTCGATCACAAGTTTCTGTATCCAGAGAGGGTACCGCAGCGATAATGCGCACTTTGCCCTTTGTATTAGCCAGGCCATGAAACGCCGACCAATCCTGGGCATGTGCCGTAAAATCCGGGGCAATTTGCCCAACTTGAATATCATCACCAATTACGGTGGCCTCCTTACCACCTACTTTGATGATTCCAAAACGTTCCGAAAGCATTTTTTCTCTCCAATAAGTATGATACCCCACCTTCCTCCCCCTGAAAACAGTACTTATGGTGGGTAGCGCCCCCGGCGGGATTCGAACCCACAACCTTCTGCTTAGAAGGCAGCTGCTCTGTCCGTTGAGCTACGAGGGCAGGGATGAAGGCAATTACAAAAGTGGTCTGAGACCGCGATAGACGCGTGGCCCCGAAAGCGTGCGCAAGATCGTCTCGGCTGGTCGCTTCAGCCGTTCGGCCAGCTGTTCGGAATTGAGCGGCATATTCCCGTTGACCAGAAAGACGCGGAAAACCGCCTCTACCAGAGCAGTGTACTCATTGACAAAATCTGTCTGCTGCGCACAATGGCTCATCAGTGCATGTTGAATGGCATCTACCGGGTGGACCTCCGCTGTGCGCTCATCTACCCAATCAATCATCTGCCCTTCTTCAAGATTGGCTAGGCTTTCCTGGTGCTCAGGGCAAAGCAGCGAACGAAGATATACGTGCCAGTCGCGCTCGTTTTGCTTCCACCAATCAAAGTCAATGTGGAAGGGAGTTTGCAGGGTAGGTTTTAGCAGGCTGGGGCGTTTGAGGTCAGTCATCAGATCTCCTCGTTCAAGCGGTAATGAAGGTCGCCCACATGAATAAATTCAGGGCGGCTGGTCAGTAAGGCAAGCAAGGGCGCAGGGGGAACACGTCGCACCAGGTTAATCGCTGCATACAATTCCTGGGCATGGACATGGCCCTGGGGGTTGAGTTTGGTCAGCTCACGCATGATCCAGAGCACCAGTTCGTCAAAGGGGCGTTTTCGATCCCAGAGCGAGTCTAGCAAGGAATAATCGGGTACATAAATGGCCATGCGATCATTAAACTCGGCCGTGATCGGCTGTTTGAGCATGGCAAAGACCATGCCGCCATCGGTACCCACCATGACGGTACGAATCCAATCTTTGGTTGCCCGCTGCGTCCTGGCTTCGATAATGACTTCGCCGGGTTGTTTGCCACGGCGCACTTCCACCAGGCTGCCAGGCATCAGACCATAGGATTTGTACCATTCGCCCAGGCCATAGACGTAGCCATACGGCCGCACCACCCAGGCAGGGATTTTGGCCCCGGTCTTACCATCTACCAGCGTAAAGCGAACGCGCGGCGATTCGTAAGCCGTCGGGAACAGGAAGCGGGTGCGCGCCGAAAGGGGCAGAGTCCCGGCCCGCAGGTGGGGGTAAATCAGGCTAATGGTCACAGAATGAGCTGAAGCGGTGGGAGAGGCCGAATCAGCGGGGGTCAGCTCATCGTCCAGTTGCGCTTCGAGGGCCAGCATCTGCGGAGTCAGCAGGCTGCGATCATGTTCGATCGGTTGATAGTGCAATTGAGGCGGAATTTCCCGCACGCCCTCTGGCTCCAGCCGGCGTAAACACCAGAGCACTTCACCCGCCGGCCCAACCTCATCGAAGCGTTCGTCTTCCTGCAAGGCCAGGTTCAGGGAAAATTCGGCCAGCTTGGGGTTGATTCCTGTGGGCAGTTCCACATCTTTGAGTAGTTTCGCCGTGGGTAGGGGTTCGCCTCCGGCCATATCCAGTACTGCCTCAGCCAGGTTCAGGTGGCCAATGTTGACATCAATCAACAGGGCACGCGGGAACCAGCGGCCAGCGATGCGCACCAGGTTTTCATCCTGGAGAAAGGCGGCTTCGATTTTCTTTTCGATTTCCTCACCGTAGGTGTGCAAGATCAAATCAAGATCAGGGTCGGTGTCTTCGTTTTTTTCTTGCGGGGCGGTATTCAAGGGATGATCCGTCAGACGAGCAGCGAACTGGCGTTCGCTGCCATCTTCCAGGGTAACGGTGATCACATCGAATTCACCCAGCGCCGGGTTGACGCCGGGGCGGACGGCAGTGATTTTTCCTTTTTTCCAATCCAGGGCAGGGAAAATGAGCATCTCCCCTATTTGGTATTGTTCTTTCGGGAAATACACTTTTCCCCCCGCCTGGCGGCGTTTTTGCTCTGCCGCCCGTTCGGCGCGTACTCGCTCTGCGATTAAAACCGGCACCAGATCCCGCGCGGTGAGCGGGGTTTCCAATTCAAAAAGATGGTTATGGAGAAATTCAATGTCTTGCTTTGTAATCTGGAGCGTTTGCCAGTAGTCTGGTGAAAGGAGAAGGTTGCTTGACATAATTGCCTTGTTCGTAGATGCTGGCTGAAATTTCGCCGCTGAAAACTTAACTTACGTAGTGACACGAGATTTCTCTCGCGGTGCGAACGAACTACATCACGTCAGTAGATAATTATACCTTACCTGAGAAATATGAAA
Source organism: Anaerolineae bacterium (assembly GCA_049969175.1). Lineage (GTDB taxonomy): Bacteria > Chloroflexota > Anaerolineae > Anaerolineales > Villigracilaceae > DAOUAN01. Next base: position 4,667 of record JBMFPJ010000088.1, read on the forward strand.
CTCGTAATTTCATGGCTTTCTCAAAGTACCGATTCTGAAGAAAAACGGGATGAAATTACCTTTACCCAAAAACGAGATACCATCGCTGGGCACGTCCAAAGACCTGATAAAATCGGCCATGATGTTGGAGAGCCATTCTTTGTTAAAAACGTGATTCTCACCATTCTGGTTGGGATGGTGACATTTTGGCTTTTGCTTTCCTTTTGAAAAAGCGAAACGCACCTATCGCCAACAAGGCTCCTAAATTGTCGAAAAGAAACACATCCAGCAGCGAGGCGTGTCGTCCGGCGACAAAGGATTGATGGAATTCATCGCTGAGCGCATACAACACCGTCAAGAGCCAGGCCAACCCGCCTCGCTCTCGTCGAAACGAGAGAGCGCTCCAGTAAGAAAGGGCCAGTAAGCCATAGCCAAGCACATGCCCACTCTTCTTGAACAGTGTGTCCCAGCATCCAAAATCAGGCAACTCCTCTGAGGGACGCGCCGAAAACGCAAAAATCAATGCCATCATCACGATGGACGGCCACCATTTTTTAAGACTTTGCAACATTGAGTCCTCTGCAAAAACTTACACTTCACGCACTGATTATCCCTCTTTGTGGATGCAACTGGCCAAAGGAAGCGGTTAGGATGGCTCTGGCAAAAGAAAAGATAGAGCTGCCCGCCCCTTCCTGGGTGCTTGTTTGCCGCTTTGCGACCTTCTTTTATCGCGTTTACCCACCCGCCTCGGACAGCGTTCCACCAGCGGACAAGTCTGGCAGACAGTCGGGTCGAAATGAGCAACCAAGGCTTTCTGCTGGCTGGTATAAGGGTTGAAGGGGATGGATTTCGCCTCCCATCGCTTTCTCCTTTCCTCACAAAACAGGCTTCCTACCCCTTATTTTATCTCGCAGAAATCCGAACAAATGTGCAAATTTAGAATTGCTGTGCTGACGGTGGCCTGATAGCGAAGAAAAATGCTATAATTATCTTATGGCAACTCCAATCCCCGCCCCCCCCTCTCTCCCAAAAGAAACTGGCGAAGCACCAACCAACCCAAAACAACGCAATCTGCTCATCGCTCTGATCGCCGGTGGCCTCCTCCTGCTCGGGCTGCTTGCCACAGTGATCTACTTCCTGCTCCAGCCGGGCACCCCCACCAACCGCATCCGTGACATATTCATCATCATCGTCGCCCTGGAGAGCCTGGTCATCGGCGTAGCCCTGATCGTACTCATCGTGCAACTCGCCGCGCTGATCAACCTGCTGAAAAACGAAGTTCGCCCTATCCTGCAGGCCACCAGTGAGACCGTCCATCACCTGCGGGGAACAGCCGAATTCCTGGGGGAAAACGTCGTCGAGCCGGTAATCAAGCTCAACAGTTACCTAGCTGGGCTACAACGTATGTTAGAATTGATGGGACTCAAACGAAAGTAAAAAAGGAGAGAAAACCATGTCTGATCGTGATGAATTTGGTGCATTTCTGGTGGGCTTCATCATTGGCGGCCTGACCGGCGCCGTTGTCTCATTGCTATTTGCGCCGCAATCGGGCGAAGAGACCCGCGCCCTGATCAAAGACAAAGGCATCGAACTGCGCGACAAAGCCACTGTCACCGCTGAAGAAGCCATTGCCCGCGCCGAAGCTGCCGCGGCCGAAGCGCGCGCTCGCGCCGAGGAACTGGCCAAAGAACTGCGTGAACGCAGCAAAGAAGTGGTGGAAGAAGTGCGCGAACGTGGCAAAAGCGCCGTCGAGGCAGTGCGCAAGCCGAAACAGGGCAGCGAAGAAAGCGGCGCCAGCGCCTGAACCTCGCCTCCCCGCCCTTTTCAATGGTTTGGCCTGCTGGCCGGGTCAAACCATTTTTGTTACCATGTCCCAGCCGACCCTGCTGCGCGTTTTCTTTTACCATCTCTACCATACCTTTGCCTGGGCCTACGACGTTGTAGCCGCTCTGGTCTCACTGGGTCAATGGAATGAGTGGATTGAGGACGTACGCCCCTTCCTGAGCGGATCGCGTCTGCTGGAGCTAGGTCACGGCCCCGGTCACTTGCAACGCTCGCTACGGGACCTGGGGTGGGCTGCCGTTGGAATTGACGAATCGGCCCCCATGGGACGCCTGGCGCGCCGCCGCCTGCTGGCGGCCGGGAAAGAACCTGCCATGGTGCGCGCTCTGGCGCAGGCTTTGCCTTTCCCATCTGCTGCGTTCGATACCGTCGTGGCCACCTTCCCGACCGAATACATCCTGGATGAGCGTACCGCCAGAGAAAGCCTGCGCGTGCTGAAGCCAGATGGGCGATTGGTGATTCTGCTGAATGTTTTTTTCGCCGGTCATTCCATGTCCCATCGCTTCCTGCGCCGCCTGTATCGCTTCACCCGTCAGACCGCCCCCACCCCTTCGGTGGACGAATTTACCCCCATGCGTGATCTGTTCCTGGCCGCCGGCTATCGTCAGGTAAAAATCCACACCCTTGCCCATGGCGAAACCTTACTCACTCTGTTCTTTGCCTTCCCCGGCGAATGAACCCCACCCGGCAGCCTGGAAAGGCGGTGCCAG
>JBMFPJ010000089.1:0-7128 GCA_049969175.1 Anaerolineae bacterium
CCCTTGTTTGGCGGAGCCGCCGGCGGAATCGCCCTCGACGATGTAGAGTTCGGTTTTCGAGGGATCGCGCTCGGAGCAGTCGGCCAGTTTGCCGGGCAGGGTGAGGCTTTCCAGGGCGGATTTGCGGATGACCAGGTCGCGGGCTTTGCGGGCGGCATCGCGTGCGCGAGCGGAGGTGAGGCATTTGGCGACGATGGCGCGGCCAGCCTGGGGGTTTTCTTCCAGGAAGGTGGCAAAGGTCTCGCCCACGACTTGCTGGACGTAGGTTTGCACTTCCGGATTCATCAGTTTGACTTTGGTCTGCGATTCGAATTGGGGATCGGGGTGTTTGATGGAGACGATGGCGGTGAGGCCTTCGCGGGTATCATCGCCGGTGAAGTTGGGGTCGGAATCTTTGAGCAGGCCGTTTTTGCGGGCGTAGTCGTTGATGACGCGGGTGATGGCGCTGCGCAGGCCGGTGAGGTGCGTGCCGCCGTCAATGGTGTTGATGGTGTTGGCGAAGGAGTAAACCGATTCGGTGTAGGCGTCGGTGTATTGGATGGCGGCTTCGATGCCGATGCCTTCGATTTCTTTTTCGACGAAGACGACCGGGTGCAATTTTTCGCGATTGCGGTTCAGGTAGCGGACGAAGGAGGTGATGCCGCCTTCGAAGTAGAAGGTGATCTGGCGATCGGTGCGCTCATCCACGAAATGGATGGTGACGCCGCGGGTGACGAAGGCCATTTCGCGGAAACGCTGGGCCAGCGTGTCGAAGCGGTAATCCATTTCTTCTTTGAAGATGAGCGGATCGAACTTGAAGGTGGTCTTGGTGCCGGTTTCTCTGGGTTTGGTCTTGCCGATGATTTTGACCGGTTCTTTGGGGTAGCCGCGCTCGTAGCGCTGGAAGTGAATCTGGCCATCGCGGCGAACTTCTACTTCGCACCATTCGGAAAGGGCGTTGACTGCGCTGACGCCTACGCCATGCAGGCCGCCGGAGACTTTGTAGCCGCCGCCGCCGAACTTGCCGCCGGCGTGCAGGGTGGTCATCACCACTTCCAGGGCCGATTTTTTCATTTGGGGGTGAATGTCCACTGGGATGCCGCGTCCGTTGTCTTGAACGGTGACGCTGGAATCGGGGTGAATGGTGATTTCGATGCGGGTGCAGGCCCCGGCCAGGGCTTCGTCAATGGAGTTGTCTACGACTTCATAGACCAGGTGATGCAGGGCTTTAATGTCGGTTCCGCCCACGTACATGCCGGGACGACGACGGACGGCTTCCAGGCCTTCCAGCACCTGAATATCTTTGGCTTCATATGTTTGATTGGTTTGAACCACGAATACCTCCGAAATTTTCTTCCCCTTTTGATGTGCAGGAGAAGACGAGAGTTTATGCTTGTGGGGTGGCTGTTCCGGTTCTGAGCCGTTCAAAGACGGTCTGTATCCAGGTGTTCATGTCACGATAATAAATGAAACTGGCAGCCAGCAAGCCAGTAGCGATGAAGGCATGTCCGAGGATGCCCACCAGGGTCACCCAGGAATCTTGTGGAGGGATGCTCCACAGGTAATTCATACCCGTGCTGATGAGGATGACGCTCAAAACGAACAGGCTGCTGGTGGGGAGGGTAAAGCGAGCCAGACGCAGGCTGTTCCACACGGAGGTCAGGGCGTTTTGCCCGTGCAGAAAAATGCCGTGTGGTGAGAAGAACAACGGTACTGCTATCCACAGGGCCAGAAAGCCCATGACCAGCAAGGCGATCTGTCCCAGCACGGGGTGGATGGCGAATAAGATCGTCAGCACCAGCAAGGCAGGGATGCCCACCAGGAAAGAGAGCGCTAACCACAACACGGAGAGCAAGAAGGTGTTGGCAATGGCGCTGGCAGGTGAGATTCTTTCCGTTGGGTTGAGGCGGGTGATCTGCCCGACCCAATGAAAGTAAATACCGCCCAATACCCAACCGACCAGGGTGAGGGTGATGATCCAAATGATCAGGCTGAAGAAAGAGTCAACCTGAATGACAGGAGGTGTGCCCCAGGGAGATTGGGTGGGCATTCGTCCGCTCATCAGGCTGAAGACGCCAATTGGAAAAGTGCGCAGCAGGCTGAGCCAGTTGAATTGATGAATGGCAGTTTTGTAAACATCGAGCGCCTGTTGAATTTCCTGGGCCGAAAAGCCGCTGCTGGTAGCGATGTTTTCCATCTCTTGCAGGGCGGGTTGAAGCATCTGTTCGCTGCTGAGATGCGGTCCCAGCCATAAAAGCAAATCTAAGGCCAGTGGGAGGAGCAAAACGGTCAGGTGAGTTGCGATGGTATCAAAGCCGGTCTTGAGCGAGCCGATCACCCCGGGTGGGGGTGGGAGGGTTTCCATTCGAGGTGTTTCCATAAGCGATTAATTCTACCATACCGTCAGGTTGACATGTGGTTTTCTGCTTTTTCCCAAATCTGATACAACCCCAAGCGGCCTCCCTCGCCGTCCGAATAGAAACTTTCGGCCAGGCGGAAGCCGCTCTGGGCGGCCAGGGTCGCTAATTCGGCCTCACTAAAGTGGTGAACGTAGCGCAAACTGTGGCCTCCATGCCGCCAGTCGAGCAAGTAGTCGCCGGGGTCCACTGCAGCCGAGGGGAGGCCGATGGTTTCCCAGGGTTGGATGCGCTGGTGGAGTTTTTCGCTGTGCAAAAATTGCCAATTGGAGTGAATGAAGTACCCCTGCGGAGCCAGCAAACGATGAACAGTGCGTAACATGTCCAGGCGCAGGGCTTGGCCAGGGATGTGGTGGAGCACGGCAAAAGCGGTGATGATCTCCCAACCAGAGGGAAGGGACAGCCGTTCGACGAGGGCCGGGAGTTGTGTCAGATCGGCTTGCAGGAAGCGGGCCGTGAAGCCCTGGGGGGCAAGTTCGGCCTCTCGGAGCAGCGGCAGGCTGAAATCCAGGCCGAGATACGCTCCGCGATGGCGCCGCCGTCCCAGTTCGCGCGCCAGCTCGCCGTTTCCGCAGCCCAGGTCGAGGAGAGTCTCGTCACCCTGTAGAGTTTCGAGGATGCGCCGCACGCCGGGTTGCAGGCGGCGACGGGTGGCAGCAAAAGCGCTACCAAATTGATCATAGAAGCGGCGGTTGAGTTCTAACAAGCGGGCGGCAATCTGTGAATCCATGCGGCCATTATAACGGGTATAATCCTGAGAAATTCAGGTGTAAGAGAGATGGCTTTGACTGAACGACAGGAACAATGGCGCGCCCGTAAGGCGCTGACGCTGCAAAAACTGGCTTTGGCCCGCCGTGTGCTGGATGAGATCCGCCAGGGGCGCGAGGTGATGGCTGCTTTGCGCAAGTATCCTCTGGAAAATGGCGGTTATCTGACCAAATCGGCACTGGTGGCGGCTTATCATCAAATGGTGGCCAGCGGTGAGATGGTCGCGGAGCCGGCTCTGTTGGCGCGTATTCGCATGAAGCCGGTGCGCACGCTTTCGGGGGTGACTACGGTCACGGTGTTGACCAAGCCCTATCCCTGCCCCGGGAAGTGTATTTTTTGTCCGACCGATGTGCGCATGCCCAAGAGCTATCTGCCGGATGAGCCGGGGGCGATGCGTGGCCTGGAGCATGATTTTGATCCCTACGAACAGGTGCGCTCGCGCCTGGAGGCGCTGGCTGCGGTGGGACATCCGACCGATAAAATTGAGTTGCTCATTTTGGGTGGAACGTGGTCGTCGTATCGGCGCGATTATCAGGAATGGTTTGTAAAGCGTTGTTTTGATGCGCTGAACGAGATGGATGTTCCCTCAACGAAGGAAAAAGTGGCCCCTGGTGAGTTATCTCGTGCTCAGGCATTGAACGAAACCGCCTCGCACCGGAACGTTGGGCTGGTCATCGAGACCCGACCGGATGAGATCACCCCTGACGAATTGCGCTGGTTACGTTACCTGGGGGTGACCAAGGTACAGTTGGGCGCGCAAAGCCTGGATGACCGCATTTTGGAACTCAACAAACGCGGCCATGACGTGGCGCGCACCCGTCGGGCAGTGGCCTTGTTGCGGGCGGCGGGTTTCAAAGTGGTGTTGCATTGGATGCCCAACCTGCTGGGGGCTACGCCCGAATCGGATCGCGCCGATTTCGCCCGCCTGTGGGATGATCTTTGCCCCGATGAGATTAAAATTTACCCCAATCAGTTGCTGGCCAATGCTGAACTCTATGAGTATTGGTTACGGGGGGAGTTTCATCCTTACACGACTGAACAGTTGATTGACTTGCTGGCAGAGATTAAACCCACTATTCCACGTTACTGTCGGGTGAATCGGGTGATTCGCGATATTCCCTCCACCCATGTAGTGGATGGCAATCGTCGTACCAGCTTGCGCCAGGATGTACATGCTGAGATGAAGCGACGGGGAACACACTGTCAATGTGTACGGTGCCGTGAAGTCCGCGGAGCGCCTATTGAACCCTCCCTCTTGCAATTGGAAGATCTCACCTATTCAGCCGGCGCAGCAGAAGAACATTTTATCTCTTACGTTACGCCGGAGGATCGTCTGGCAGGGTTTATCCGCCTGTCTTTGCCCGGGGCAGATTCTCCCGAAACGGGGTTGAGCGACCTGGTAGGGGCGGCGTTGATTCGTGAAGTGCACGTGTATGGCCAGTCGCTGCCGGTGGGTGCGGAACAGCCGGGGGCGGCGCAACATGCCGGCCTGGGTACGCGCTTGCTGGCACAGGCGGAGAGGATTGCCCGTCAGCGCGGCTATCGGCGGCTGGCGGTGATCGCTGCTGTGGGAACGCGACAATACTATCTGGAGCGCGGCTTTGAGCGTGGCGAACTGTACCTGGTCAAATCTATCTGAACCCCGCTGGCTGCCCCAAAATACTGATTCTGCAGCAAATGAGACGAAGGACGCGGAATTTCTTTGAGAAATTCGCGAAAATTCGATGCAAAAGAGAAGCAAGCCATCTTGCAAAGAAAGTCTAATAGATTCACATGGAAACTCTCCTTGAACTTTTCTGGATTTTTCTCAAGGTCAATTTGTTAAGCACCTCTGGGCCGGCATCGGTGGGATTGCTTTACCATGAAACGGTGGGAAAACTGGTGAGCGAGGCGCAATTTGTCCAGGCCGTGGGTTTTTCTTCCGTGCTGCCGGGAAGCGATGCATTGCAACTGGCCATGTATCTGGGTTATGCCGTAGGAGGGGTGCCAGGTGGCCTGGTGGCATTGCTCGGCTCCATTTTGCCGCCTACGGTGATCATCCTGGGTGTGACGTTTATCCTGCACCGGTTGCGCCGTGAGGCCTGGGTGAGTAGCTTCATTGAAGGACTGACACCGGCGATTTCGGTGTTGATGCTTTTCACTGCCTGGAAAATCTTTCAGAAAGGCGGAGAAACCGGTTGGCTCGGTTGGGCCATTGGCCTGGTGAGTCTGGTAGCCATGTTCCTGGAGGCTCCGGCGCGCGTGGTGGTCATCCTGGCGGGTTTGGTGGGAGTATTTCTTTTCCGATGACACAATTACAAGACACTCCTCAGCCCTCGCGTTTTTCCGTCTGGCTGCGCCTGTTGTGGATGTTTTTGAAGGTGAATTTGCTTTCTCCTTCTGGTCCGGCTTCCATTGGCCTGCTTTACGATGAGGCAGTGGGGAAGATTATGACGGAGGCGCAATTCGTTGAGGCGGTAGGGTTTTCCAATATTTTGCCGGGGAGCGAGGCACTAAAGCTGGCCATGTTTGTGGGCTTTGCTGCGGGAGGAATCCCGGGTGTGTTCACCGCATTGTTGGGAGCCATTTTGCCGCCCACGGTGATGATGTTGCTTCTGGCGGCAGTGCTGCAATATTTTCAGCACGAGGACTGGTTGCAAGGTTTTGTTTCGGGGATGAGCCCGGCGGTGGCTGCGTTGATTGTGGTGGTCTCGTGGGAAATGCTTCGGGTCGGCAACAATCAAAAAATCGGTCGCCGTGTGCTTTTGATTGCCGCCCTCAGTGCGCTGGCCTTTTTGCTCGAGGTTCCTTCGCCGCTTGTGCTTTTAGGGGCAGGAATTTTAGGTATTATCCTTTTTGGTAAGTGAGAGCGCTCATGGCAGATCTTGAATTATTAATCGCAACCAATGGATTCGAGGGGAGCTGGCCGGCGATTGAATATGGCACCTGGCTGGCGGGGATGCTTAAGGCTCGTGTCTCGCTTCTTGGCGTGACCGAGCGAGTGCCTCCGGCACCGATTGACGATCACCACCCGCTGGAAGAGATTTTCGGCCGTGCCGTAGCCCTGTTTCAGGAAAAAGGGGTTTCGTACCGCCTCGAGGTGGAGATCGGGAATGCGGAAGAGGTGATTCCTCGCAAAGCGAATGCCAGGAATTGTATTGCGGTACTTGGCCCTTTGGGGCGCCCTCCGTTGCGTCGTTTGTTTTTAGGACGCTCCATTTATCACCTGATGGAGCAAATTATCAACCCCATTTTGTATGTTCCCCAGGTGAAATTGCCCCTGCAAAAGATGCTGGTTTGTATGGGCGGGCTGGGGTATGAAGTCACCGCGGAGCATCTGGCGATTCGGCTGGCAGTAAAAAGCGGGGCACGTGTGACGCTTTTGCACGTCGTGCCGCCCGTGGACCTGGATTATCCCACGGCGCGCACCATGCGTGAACAGTGGCAGCACTTACTCGAAACCGACACACCCCCTGGTCGCGCCTTGCGTCAGGCCTTGGAAGCGACGAAGCAAGCCGGGGTCCATGCCACGGTGCGGTTGCGACACGGGCATGTGGTGGAGGAAATTTTGAGCGAGATCAAAGAAGGGGATTATCAGCTGGTATGTATGGGGTCGCCCTATAGTGGGCATTCCTTGCGCCAGTTATATGCACCCAACGTCACTGGCGAGGTGGCCGAAATGGCTCATTGCCCGGTTTTGACCGCCCGCTATGTTCAAAAAGAAATTATCGTGGAGGATTAACCGGGGGGGTATTTTCTTTCCCATTCTGCCGTAGCAGCGCGAATGGCTGCCCGAATCTCTTCGTCGGGTACTTCGGCGATGCCCTGGTAGCGGTTGATGCCTACCATGACGATCACGCTGCCATCCGGAGCTTCCAGCAAGCGGATGGCGTGCTTTTCGAGGGGAGTGCCGGCGATTCGTTCCTGCAAAATAGCGTCAATTTGTTCGACGATGCTCTGGGGGGCGGCGGGGGCAGGATTCGGC
>JBMFPJ010000090.1:0-7126 GCA_049969175.1 Anaerolineae bacterium
ATAAGAGCAGGCAGTTATTAAATCCATTTTGCCAAGGAGAATTGCAATGCGCGCTTCATCTGTTTCATATCGTCTCTTTTCGTTCCTTCTCCTTCTTGTCCTGGTGTTTGTGGCATGTACGCCCAAATCCACGACCCCAGGGGGAGAAGACCTGGTCTCAAAGGCGAAGGCTGAGGGAATGTTGACGGTCATTGCCTTGCCTCATGATTGGTGCAACTATGGCGAAGCGATTGAGACTTTCAAGGCCAAATATGGTCTGCAGGTCAATGAGCTGAATCCGGATGCTGGCTCTGCCGATGAAATCGAGGCAATTAAAGCCAATCGCGACAATAAAGGCCCTCAGGCGCCCGATGTTATTGACGTTGGTTTTGGTTTTGGCCCGCAACTGGTCGAAGAGGGCCTGGTTATGCCCTATAAAGTCTCCACCTGGGATACCATCCCCGCCGATGTGAAACACCCCGATGGCTATTGGTACGGAGACTACTACGGCGTGCTGGCCTTCGAAGTGAACAAGGATGTTGTCCAGAACGTGCCCCAAGATTGGGCTGACCTGCTCAAGCCGGAATACAAGGGACAGGTAGCCCTGGCGGGTGATCCGCGTGCCTCAGCCCAGGCGCAGATGAGTGTCTACGCCGCGGCGTTGGCCAATGGTGGCTCACTGGATAATGTTGAACCCGGTTTGGAATTCTTCAAGAAACTCAACGAATCGGGCAATTTCGTTCCCGTCATTGCCAAACAGGCTACCGTCGCCAAGGGCGAAACTCCCGTCATCATGCGCTGGGACTACAATGCTCTGGCGGATAAAGAAGCCCTGGCCGGCAACCCGGAAATCGAAGTCGTGATCCCCAAAACGGGTGTAATTGCCGGTGTCTATATTCAGGCCATTTCTGCTTTTGCCCCTCATCCCAATGCGGCCAAACTTTGGATGGAATTTCTCTATTCCGATGAAGGCCAATTGCTCTGGCTGAAAGGCGGCTGCCACCCCATCCGCTACAACGACTTGGCGGCGCGCGGAGTCATTCCGGCTGAAATCGCGGCCAAACTGCCTCCTGCCGAAGCGTATGCTAAAGCCGTCTTCCCCTCCATCGATCAGATCAACAATGCCAAGAAGGTGATTGCTGAGAAGTGGATGGACGTCGTCGGCGCCGATGTCAAATAATTCCCTGACACCTGTTTCTATCCAGCAGGACGCGCCGCGAGCGCGTCCTGCCCCCTTCCCCTGGCGCAACTGGCTGGGGGTTGTGCCGTTTTTTGTCTTCACTTTTCTTTTCATTGTCTTACCCTCGGCCTATTTGCTTATTGGTGCCTTTCGCGATAGCGCCGGGCACTTCACGTTGAAGAATTTTGCCGATCTGTTCACTCCCTCTATTTTGAGCGCTTATTGGGTGACCATTCGCATCAGCCTGGTGACGGCGGTGTTGGGTGGATTGTTCGGCTTCCTGCTGGCTTACGCAGTGACCCTGGGCGGTCTGCCGCGCTGGGTGCGCACGGCTCTGCTCACTTTCTCTGGGGTGGCATCGAACTTCGCAGGTGTTCCGCTGGCATTTGCCTTTATTGCCACCCTGGGGCGCACGGGTATGGTCACGGTGTTGCTCAAAACTCTGTTTGGCTGGAATCTTTACGACCGGGGCTTCAACCTTTATTCCTTTTGGGGGTTGAGTCTCACCTATCTTTATTTCCAGTTTCCCCTGATGGTGTTGATTATCACTCCGGCCCTGGATGGTCTGCGCCGAGAATGGCGTGAGGCGGCGCTTAACCTAGGGGCGACCTCCCTCCAATACTGGCGGCGGGTGGCTTTGCCCATCTTGCTTCCTTCCATGCTGGGAACGATGATTTTGCTTTTTGGCAATTCTTTTGGCGCTTATGCGACTGCGCTCTCCCTCACAGGTGGTTTTATTAACCTTGTAACCATTGTCATCGGTTCACAGATTAAGGGGGACATTTTGTACAATCCAGGTTTGGGTTACGCCCTGGCCATGGGGATGGTCTTTGTCATGGCGGGGGCAATGGGAATTTACTTTCTGCTGCAACGACGCAGTGAAAGGTGGTTGCGGAAATGAAACCGCGCGTTTCCTGGAGCATCTTATGGTCATGGCTTTGGATTGCGCTGGGCGTTCTCTATTTCTTTATGCCGTTGATCGCTACGTTCGATTTCTCCCTGCGGGCGAAGAAAGGCATGCTCACTTTTGTGGCCTACCAGAATATCTTCCATGATGTAAATTTCTGGCGCACCTTTGGCTTTTCGCTCCAGATGGGATTTTATACAATTATCGTGAGTATTTTGCTGGTCGTACCAACCGTCTACTGGATTCGCTTGCGCCTGCCGCAATTGCGTCCCCTGGCTGAGTTCATCAGCATGTTGCCCTTTGTTGTCCCCGCGATTGTCCTCGTCTTTGGGTTGATTCGCGTCTTTAGCGGGGCACCATTCTACCTGACCAACACCTTTGCTGGCACAAACGTGCTCCTGGTGGCAGGGTATGTCGTCCTTGCCCTGCCTTACACCTATCGCGCCGTGGATACCGGCCTGGCTGCAATCGATGTGCGCTCGCTCACCGAGGCCGCCCAGAGCCTGGGAGCAGGATGGGGTACTATCATGTTGCGTGTAGTTTTCCCAAATTTACGGGCAGCCATTCTCAGTGGTGCCTTCCTTACCCTGGCAACTGTCATCGGTGAGTACACCATGGCGAGCTTCATTGTGGGCATCAAGGCTTTTGGGCCGTATATGTCACTTGTCGGCCAGAACAAGACGTATGAATCTTCCTCACTGGCTATCATCAGCTTCCTGCTGACCTGGGCCTTTATGGGCATGATTCAACTACTCAATCGTGGCCAGGCCGAAGGGCAACTGGCAGGCGCGCGCTGAAGCGGAGTACAAGATGGAATTTTTGACATTGGAGCATATCTCGAAAACCTTTGGCTCAACCGCAGCGGTGAGCGATTTCAACCTGGCCATCGAAAAAAGTGAGTTTGTCTCCTTTCTGGGGCCAAGCGGCTGTGGCAAGACGACAACCTTGCGCATGATTGCCGGCTTCGAGTTACCAACTACTGGCCGCATCATCCTGGATGGAGAAGATATTACCCACCAATCGCCCAATCAACGCAATGTGGGCATGGTTTTTCAATCGTATGCCCTCTTTCCCAACATGACTGTGGCTCAGAATATCGGCTTTGGCTTGGAGGTGCGCAAAGTCCCGCCAGCTGAAATTAAGCAACGCGTGGAGGAAATGTTATCTTTGATTCACATGGAAGACTACGGCGGGCGTTATCCTTATCAACTTTCCGGTGGACAGCAGCAGCGCGTGGCCCTGGCACGTGCCCTGGCGATTCGCCCGCGCGTGTTGCTCCTCGATGAACCGCTTTCGGCGCTCGATGCCAAGATCCGCGCCGAACTGCGCCTGGAAATTCGGCGCATCCAGCAGACTTTGGGAATCACCACCGTCTACGTCACCCACGACCAGGAGGAGGCGCTTTCGCTCTCTGATCGTGTCGTGGTCATGAACCGCAGCCGCATAGAACAGGTGGGCACCCCCAATGAAATTTATAACTATCCGGCAACTGAATTTGTTGCTTCTTTTATAGGACAATTGAATGTTTTGCCCATCACCGACCTGGATTTGAAGGCGCAGACCTGCCGGGTGGGTGGGCAAATGATTCGCCTGGATAGTAAAGAAAGCGAACGCCCGATTCACCCCTCCCCGCGGCTGGCGATTCGTCCCGAGGAGTTTGCCCTCGGCCCCGCCACGCAACCAGACCAGAATCAGCTCCGCGGTCGAGTGGACACTCTCATCTTCCTTGGCGCCATCGTGCGTTTGCGCGTCCAAATCGCCCCGGGGATACTCCTCTCAGCCGATCTGTTCAACTCGCGCGACCTGATTTTGCCTCGTGCCGGAGACGAAGTTGTGCTTAACTTCCCCTTGCACGCCTGCTGGTTGATGTGACTGGCTACCGCTAAGACGATAGTACCTCGATTTTTGTGTAAAAGGAGTGCGAGATGAATCCCCTACGGGGACGATGTCTCGCAGTACGAAATTACACAACTTTCGGCATCCGACCAATTTCGCCTCGACAGGCTTTTTCTATCCCCGACGGGCTGGAAAACCCTCCCGACGGACTGACCGCAAGATTGTTCTACGCCCTCTCCAATACTTTCCAGCCTATCCTGGACCCCGGACGTGTCCCACGCTCGCACCCGTAGGACAGGCTTTCGAGCCTGTCTCTTTTCAGTCTATCCCTGGACTCTGGACAGCCTGGAAAGTCTGTCCCACTCCTCCCTCTATGCCTCCATCACCCGATTCTGCAAATCCCACAAAAGGCGGAAAAGCCCCTCGCCCTGTAGCAATTGCTGGAAAGTGCCGCGTTCCACCATTCGCCCCGCGTCCAGCACCAGAATTTCATCCACCTTTTCCAGCCCAATCAGCCGGTGAGTGATGAACAGCGTGGTTTTCTGTCGCATGATGGCGAAAAGCGTTTCTAACACCTGCTGCTCGGTAATGGGGTCCAGGTTGGCAGTTGGTTCATCCAAAATCAAAAACGGAGCGTTTTTGAGCAAGGCCCGCGCAATGGCCAGCCGCTGACGTTCGCCGCCGCTCAGCCGCATTCCTTGTTCCCCGATTAGCGTGTGATAGCCCTTGGGCAACGAAAGGATAAAATCATGGATTTGTGCCTGGCGTGCCGCCGCTTCGATTTCCTCCTGGGTGGCCGAGGGCCGCGCCAGACGCAAATTTTGATTGACGGTGGCATTGAAAAAATATGAATTCTGCGAGACGACAGCGAATCGCGCCCGGATTTCGGCGGGCGCCAGCCCCCGTAGCGATTCTCCCCCCAGGCGAATCTCGCCCGAATCATACTCCCAGAAGCGCAGCAACAAATGGACGAGGCTGCTCTTGCCGGCCCCGCTTGGACCCACGATGGCCAGAGATGCTCCCGCCTTCAGATCAAAACTTACCCCGCGCAGGGCCGGGCTGGTTTGACCCGGATAGGTGAAGGTGAGATCGCTGACCTGCAACGACAGGGGCTCTTTGCTCGTAGCCCAGGCGCCGACGCTTGCTGGCATTTGCTCTTTGACCGTCGGCTCGGTATCCACCACTTCGAACAGGCGGCGGGCGGCCTCGCGTGCCGCGTTCCACATTTGGGCAGCCAGGGGTAACGGAGTGACTGCCTCAAAGGATGCCTGAGTGAGCAGAGCCAGGGCCCCCAACATCACTCCCGAAATGCGGCCACTGCTTACGGATGGAATGGTCAGGTACACCACCGTCCACAGCCCCAGATTGGTCAGCAGCGTGCCCAGGGCAGAATTCACCCCGCTGATCAGCGCCATGTGCTGTTGGGTCTGACCATAGGCGCGGCTGGTGTTTGCCAGCCGGTTCAGGCGTTCCTGCGCTCGCCCGTAAGCCAGCAGGTCGGCCAGGCCTTGAATCCCATCCGTCACCTGGATGTGCAGGTCGGCGCGTTGCCGGATGAGCCGCTCCCCTGCGCCGCGGCTGATGAGCTGGGCCAGCAAGGGCAGGATCAGGCCGAGGGCGAGGAAAAAGCCGATTAACGCCGCGCCCAGCCGGGGGTCGTATGAAGCGAGAAAGAGGGCGGTCGCCGCGCCGACGAGCAGGGCAGTCAAGGGAGGGGAAACCACGCGCACGTAGAAGTTTTCCAGTGTCTCCACGTCGCTGACGATGCGTGCCAGGAGATCACCGGCGCGGTATTCCATCAAACGGGCCGGGGCGAGCGGTTCCAGTCTTTCGTAGAACCAGACGCGCAGGCGTGCCAGCAGCCGGAAGGTGACGTCGTGTGAGACCAGGCGTTCCAGGTAGCGGAAGATGCCGCGACTGATGCCGAAGAAACGCACGCCAACGATGGAAACGCCCAGCTCGGCCATGCTGGGGTGCAGGGCGGCCGTGGCGATCAACCAGGCGGAGGTGCCCATCAGGGAGATGCTGGCGCCGATGGTCAGAGCACCTAACAGCACCGAAAGGGCTACCCGCTGCCAGTTGCCGTTGAGGAAACCCAGCAGGCGGAGCAGGATGGGGGCTTGCTTCGTTGAAGGGGAAAGGCTGTCTGGCGGAAACGTGAGGCGGCCGGCGGGTTGAGAGGCGAGAGAGGAATCTGGCAGAGCGGGAAGATGCGGCAGGGTGAGGACGGCGCGCTGGCTTTTGCTCTGGTAGGCGTTGACCATGGCGGCGTAGGCGCCGTTTTTGGCCATTAATTCGCTGTGGGTGCCTTGTTCGACAATGCGTCCGCCTTCCAGAACGATGATCTGATCGGCCTGGAAGACGGTGTTGAGACGATGGGCGATGGTGATAACGGTACGTCCCTGCATCAGGTGGCGGGTGGATTCTTCGAGCAGGGCTTCGGTGCGTGGGTCGAGGCTGGAGGTAGGTTCGTCGAGGACGAGGATGGGGGCGTTTTTCAGGAAGGCGCGGGCAATGGCCAGGCGTTGGGCTTCGCCGCCAGAGAGACGCGCTCCGCCTTCGCCGATGACCGTCTCATATTTTTGTGGTAGGGTTTCGATGAATTCGTGCAGGTAGGCGGCGCGCGCCGCGGCAATGACTTCTTCCTGGCTGGCTTCGGGGCGCCCCAGGCGGATATTGGCCGCGATGGTATCGTGAAAGAGATACGGCTTTTGAGGCAGCCAGGCGATCTGTTCGCTGGGCGGCGCCGCGGCGATCTTCTGCCCGCCGACCATGGTGTAGATGTAGCCCTGGGTGGGAGTCAAAAAGCCGAGCAGCAAATTGACCAGGGTGGTCTTCCCCGCACCGCTGGCGCCGACCAGGGCGACGTGCTGGCCAGCCCGGATGACCAGATGGATGTTCTCGAGAGCCGCGCTGGTCTCATCGGGATAAGTAAATGAGACGTTTTCAAATTCAATGGCTGAAATTTCTTCCCCGTGGGTTGCAGCGGGGGCTGCTGGCAACTGCCCGGCGAGAACAGGCGTGTCCAGAATTTCAAAAATGCGCTTTGCTGCCGTGGTCCCGGCCATGCCAGCGTGGAAGCGCGCTCCCAACATGCGCAGCGGAAGGTAAAATTCGGGCGCCAGGATGAGCAGAAAGAAGGCCTGACGAAACTCCATGCGCGCATAGAGCAGGCGTAGGCCAATTTCTACGGCAATGATGGCGGTGCTGATCGTAGCCAGCAG
>JBMFPJ010000091.1:0-7087 GCA_049969175.1 Anaerolineae bacterium
TTCCAAGAGAGGCGTCACTCACAATGACACCGAATTCGTGATTTACTGAAATTTACTCGTTGGAACAGGAGATTGCTTCGCCAAAATCGCTCGCAATGACAGGAGGATGAGCAGCTACGGATAAATTCGAGAAAATTCGCTGCAAATAGGGAATCGAGCCTTATTGCAGATAAAATCTATTGTAATTTTGGCAGGCCCGCCCAAGACGGAAGTTTCAGAGTGCTGCACACCAGGCCGGGCCTCTCCAGACCGCGATCTCTGGATAATTTCAAATCATGAACTACGAAAGGCAAAACACATCTTCTGCAAAAACTGTGCTGATCACCGGCGCTGCTGGGGGCATTGGTCGGGCGACGGTGACTCTCTTTGCGCAAAAAGGTTGGCGCGTGATTGGCGTAGATCGCGCCCCCTTCGGCGCAGATTTTCCCTCCCATGGCTTATTCATTCAGGCGGATATTTCGCACCCCGAAGAAATTGCCGCCATTTTTGCGCAGGCCCAACACTTCACCGCTTCCCTGGATGCGCTGGTCAACAATGCGGCGATGCAAATCGCCAAGCCCTTGCTTGAGACAACTGTCGAGGAATGGGACGCGGTGATGGCTGCCAATTTGCGTTCGGTGTTTTTAGGCGTCAAACTCGCCTATCCCTTGCTCAAGGCGCAGGGCGGTGGAGCGATTGTCAACGTCTCCTCCGTCCATGCCATTCAAACCTCCGCCAACATTGCTGCGTATGCTGCCAGTAAAGGTGGCTTGCTGGCGCTCACGCGTGCCATGGCTATTGAATTCGCTGCCGATAACATTCGGGTCAACGCTATTCTGCCCGGTGCGGTGGATACTCCCATGCTGCGCGCCGGCCTGGGGCGCGGCCATGTCGGTCATGGTGACATTCACCAACGCCTGGAAAACCTGGCGCGCAAAACCGTCAATGGGCGCATTGGCCAGCCTCAAGAAATTGCCCACGCCATTTACTTTTTGGCCGATGATGAGCAATCCTCCTTCATGACCGGCCAGGCGCTAGTCGTAGATGGTGGCGCCACTGCTCGTTTGAGCACCGAATAAGACGAATATGAATACCCTCAAGACTTCTCCGCTTTATCCCCTGCTGCGCGACACCTACCTCACCCTGCGGCATTTGCCCGACCTTCCGGCGGCCTACCTGCACCCCTGGCGGCTTGCCAGCATTCAGCGCCTGAGCGAATGGAAAGGCCGCTACCGTGGACAACGTGCCTTCATCATTGGCAATGGCCCCAGCCTGCGCCAGACCGATGTGAGCAAACTGAAATACGAATTCACCTTTGGCCTCAATCGCATCTACCTGGCGTTCCCCGAATGGGGCTTTCAAACCACTTTTCTTGTTTCGATTAACGATCTGGTCATCGAACAATGCGCCAATGATTTTCTTGATTTGCCCCTGCCTAAATTCTTCTCCTGGCGTTCCCACCGCTTCTTTACCGGACTTTCAGCGGGTTCGCCCGCCCATTTGCCCACCTTTCTCTACACTACCTATGACCTCCCTACCTTTGCCCGCGATGCCCGCTTCCGCCTGTGGGAGGGGGCTACGGTCACCTATGTGGCGTTGCAGCTGGCCTTCCACATGGGCTTTGAACAGGTCATTCTGATCGGCGTGGACCACAACTTTACCACCCAAGGCGAGGCCAACAAAACCGTGGTCTCTGAAGGGGATGACCCCAATCATTTCTCGCCTGCTTATTTTGGCAAGGGCTTTCGCTGGCAATTGCCTGATCTGGAAACCTCCGAGATCGCCTATCGCCTGGCGCGCCGCTCCTACGAACAGGCCGACCGTCAGGTTCTGGATGCCACCGTCGGCGGGAAATTGACCGTCTTCCCCAAAGTGGATTACAACACCCTTTTTTAGCCACCCCATTTAATCCGTTTCACCCCGGCTTTGCTCTTTCGGTGCGCCCTTGTGGTAAACTCGTCCTATGACTCTTGTCTCTGTGGTGACTCCTTCCTACAATCAGGCGCGCTACCTGGAGCACACGCTTCGCTCCGTCCTCGAGCAGGATTACCCGCACATCGAGTACATTGTCATTGATGGGGCCTCCACCGACGGCTCGGTGGACATCATCAGGCACTACGCCGACCGCCTGGCCTACTGGGTCTCCGAAAAGGATAACGGCCAGGCCGAAGCGATCAACAAGGGATTTTCTCATGCTCACGGCGAGATTCTCGCCTGGCTCAATTCAGATGATTACTACCTCCCCGGCGCGGTGAGTGCAGCCGTCGCCACTTTTGCCGCTCACCCGCAGGCTGTGCTCGTTTATGGCAATATGCTGGCCGTCAACGCGCACGGCGAAATCATCAACCACCTGCGTTACCGTCAATTACGCCTGGAAGACCTGCTGGGCTTTGAGATTATCGGCCAACCGGCTGTCTTTTTTCGTCGCAGCGCCTTTGAAAAAACCGCTGGCCTGGATGCGACCTTTCACTTCCTGCTCGATCACCTCCTCTGGATCAAAATCGCCCAACAGGGGGAAATTGTCCACGCCGAACAAACCTGGGCGGCGGCGCGTTATCATCCAATGGCCAAAAACATCGCTCGCCCCCTCGAGTTCGTGCAGGAAGTCGAACGCATCGCGGCCTGGATCGAGAGCCAGCCCTCCCTGGCGAGGGCGCTGACCTCGCAGCGGAAACGCATCCTGGCGGGTCAACACTGCCTGAGCGCCTTTTACCTGGTGGAAGGGGGGGAGGCTCGCCGTGCCCTGTGGCACTATCGTCAGGCTCTGCTAGCCCATCCCCCCACCCTGATGCGCTCCTGGAAGCGCCTGACGTACGCCCTGCTCACTCTGATTGGTCTGGAAAAGGCCCATCAACTGTATGTCTCTGCTCGCCAGAAATTCCTCCACCTCACCTGATGGCCCATGACCGAACTTCCCCTGGTTTCCATTGTTACCCCTTCTTTCAATCAGGCGCGCTTTTTAGAAGCCACTATCCAATCCGTATTGCTGCAAGATTACCCGCGCATCGAGTACCTCATCGTGGATGGTGGCTCCACCGATGGCAGCGTGGACATCATCCGTAAGTACGCCCACCGCCTCGCCTGGTGGATCTCCGAACCCGACCGCGGTCAGACGGATGCCATCAACAAGGGATTTGCCCGTGCCCACGGCGAGATCCTGGCCTGGTTGAACTCGGATGATACCTATCAGCCGGGCGCGGTCTCTGCCGCGGTGGAACGCTTGCTGACCTATCCCCAGGTAGGCATGGTCTATTCGGATTGTAATTACATCAACGAAGAAGGCAAAGTGATTGGCCGTTTTCCGGCCGCCCAAACGGACTATCGCCGTTTGCGCCGCGGCTATGTGCATATCCCCCAGCAGACCATGTTCTTCCGCGCCGCGCTGTGGAAGGAAGTCGGCCCGCTCGACCCCTCGTTTTACTTCGCCATGGATTATGATTTGTGGGTGCGCATCGCCGCTCGCAGCGAGATTCGCTATTTCCCTGGTCAGGTGTGGGCCAATTTTCGCTTGCACACCTGCGGCAAAACCATCGCTGCCGATGACCGTTGCTGGCCAGAAATGCTGCGCGTACACTATCGCGATGGCGGCTCATTTTTTGCACCCATCGTAGCCAAATACTATATCCGCAAACTGATTGCCCCGCTGTGGAACTGGCGTCGCCGCCGTCTGCTCAACCTCTCTGCTTGAACTCTGCCTATGTCTTTCCTCTTTTCTCCTCCTGCCCTTGCTGATCTCATCCGTTTGCTGCGCGCCTGGCGCTTCTGGCTACTCACTGCGCTGCTCGGCGCTTTGGGCGGTGCAGCGATCTATGCGCTCTTCCCGCCGCCTTACCGTGCTCAGGCCACCGTCAACGTGGATTTCAACCTGGAGCAGGCCTGGCCCCAGGAAAGTGACCGCGAACAGTTTTACTACCTCGAACGGGAAACGCGTAAACTCGAAGAGATTGCCTGGTCAGATACCGTGCTGCAAGCCGTCGCCGCGGCCGATGGTCAGGTAACCCTCCCTGAATTGCGTGCCGGCAAGCTGCGCCTGAGTCAACCTGGCGAGGCCGGCTGGCATTTCTACGCACAGGATGCCGATCCCAAACGGGCCGCGCAGCTGGCCGCTGCCTGGGCCCAGGCGTTTGTCGACGCGGCGCGGCAAAACCTGGCCGATCAGGCCGGCCTGAACGCCTGGATTCGCCTGGAAGCCACCCAATTGACCGGCCTTCCTCGTCGGCGCAGCGTTTCGCAAAGCGCCTTTCTGCTGGCGGGGGTGCTGAGCGGCTGGTTCGTAGGGGCGTTGGCTGTCCTCTTCTTTGGCGCAGGGAGGCCCGCCACAAAGTGAAAAGCCTCGATCGCCTTACCCGCTTTTTATGGGCGGCAGCGCTGGTTTCGCTGCCGGTTACCAGTTTTCGCTGGTTCCCTTTTCTGGGTGATACCACCTACGTGCGCCCGCTGGCGCTCTACCCCCTTGCGCTGTTGTTCCCCCTTTTGCTCCTCCAAACCCTGCGCCGCCAGCGCTCCTTCCCCTGGACGGGAAGCCTGATCCTGCTCTTCGTGTTTGGCGCCGCCGTTTTAACGGTCACCAGCCTCGGTGTCCGGCTTGACCCGCTGCCCTTGCGCGGACAAACCTATCTGGGACGCGCCCTCCGCGCCGCAGTGACCCTGTTCATCGGCCTGATCTTCTTCCTGAGCGCTGCCTGGATGAACCGCGACGAAGACGAGACACGATTCACTCTGCGCTGGTTGCTGGTTGGCCTTGGCCTGGACTTGGCCTGGAGTGCTTTGCAGGCGTTCACGTTTTACACTGGCTTGCTGCCCAAAAGCATGGTGACGCACTGGCAACTGGCTTTTTCGATGCGTGAGCTGGTGCGCATCAACCGCGTTTCGGGGATGGCGTATGAACCCGCCTGGCTGGCCGGGCAACTGGCCACGATTTACCTGCCTGTGCTGTTTGCGGCTTTGTTGACGAAAAAGCGAATCACGGCCGCCCCCTGGCTGGATTCCGTTTTACTGGCCCTGGCTACGCTGACGCTTCTTGCCACCTATTCGCGCGGCGGATTGTTGATCACCGTTTTCGCGGCTACACTCACGCTTTTGCTTTTGGGCCGTCCGCTGCTGGTTGCCGCCTGGCATTGGTTTTGGCGTGGATTGCGACAAGGCGCGGCCGCCTGGCTGCTGCGCATGACTCTGATTGGCCTGGTGCTGGCCTCGCTGGCGGGAGCGGCGCTTTTCCTCAGCCAAAAGAATTATTTTCGTCGCCTGTGGGAGGCACCCGCCGAAACCTGGAGCCAGTATTTGATTAACATCAGCGCCGGGGCGCGCGGGGCTTATGTCCTGGGGGCGCTTTCGGCTTTTGAGGCGCATCCGATCAGCGGGGTGGGGCTGGGTGCCAGTGGCTTCTGGATTTATGATCATCTGCCCGATTGGGCGCTGACGATTGAGCCAGAAGTTGCCAAACACCTTAGCCCGCAGAGCCAATTGTTTCCCAACCCCAAAAACCTTTATGTGCGCTTGCTGGCGGAGAGTGGACTGATTGGCTTTGTTTTGTTTGTGCTGTTTTATTTTTCTTTTCTGGCCGATGCGCTGACCCTCTTGCAACGAGGAGGCTTCTCTCGCCTGCTCGGTGTGGCCGGCTTTTTTGCATGGTTGGCCATTGCCCTGTATAATGTGACCGAAGATTCCTTTGCTACCCCCAATCTCTGGATCATCCCAGGAATTCTGGCAGGGCTGATGGCCTCTCAGGCTGCCCTGCCCAATGAGGAGATTGAATGATTGTCCTTTCTGTTGGAATGCCGCGCGCCGGTTCTGGCTGGCACTACAACCTGATTCATGACCTGATGCAAACTACCGGTTGTGCAGATGCGCGCGAAATTCGCGAGAAATATCACTTACAAAGCATTTTGACCGAGGTCAATTGTAATATCGGCGTGCTCTCAGCGCGGCGATTGGCGATGGTCGCCGTGCCGGCCTTGCTGGGTAATACCTTTGTCATCAAGGCCCATGCCGGGCCAACGCCCTGGTCGCGTTTGTTGCAGCGCCTGGGCATGTTGCGCATCACCTACATTTATCGCGACCCCCGCGATGCGATGCTCTCGGCCTATGAGTACGGTCAACGCGCCCTGAAAAAAGGACGCCCGAATGCTTTCTCGCACCTCACCGATTTCGGCAAATCCCTGGATTTCATGATGTTTTATGTGAAAATCTGGGAACAGTGGATGCAAGAGAAAGGCGTGCTGATTACTCGCTATGAAGATATGCTGGCCAATTACGATACCGAGGTAAATCGCCTGCTCGAATTCCTGGCGCTTCGCCGTGATTCACCTGAAGTTGGCGCGGTGATCGAGCGTTACCGTCCGGGCGTGAGCGGGGAGCAGCAAGGGCTGCATTTTTACCAAGGGAAAATTGGCCGTTTCCACCAGGCTTATACGGCAGATCAGCAAGCCATTTTGCGGGAGAAGTTTGCTCCTTACCTGGAGCGAATGGGATATTCCCTGGATTAGCCGATGGATGTGACTTAAAAAAACGCCATGCGCAGGTTTGAAACTCCTTATATCGCCGACTGGTTTGCCATTTCTTTGCGATGGATCGTCCTGGTAGGGCTGATCCTCTCGCTTGGCTTGGGTCAGGCGTTGACCATGCGCAATGTGTGGCCACTGGGTGTGCTGGTTCTGTGGAATTTGGGCATGACGTTGCTGACCAGTCTTAACTTACGCCTGGCCTATCATCGTCCGCTCAATGTGCTGGTGGATTGGCTCCTGGCGGCGTTTGTCTTCCAAATGCAAGGCGGGCTGAATGGCCCGGCGCCCTGGTCGGGCATTTTGCCCATTTTGACCGGGGCCATTTATTTTGAGATTTGGGGGGCAGTGCTGGCTGGGGCGCTCGTGACCGCCTTTCTTTTTGCTGTCATTGGAAAAACAATTTTTCAGCAGACTCTGCTCATGGTTACGCTGGCAGGCGGCGTGCTTTCGTTCAGTTTACTCTTTGGCTGGCTGGGTCGCCAGTTGACCGCCCGCTTGCGCCGCGCCCGTGAGGCCTGGCTGGAAGCGGAAGATCGGCGGTATCGCATCCAGACCGAGCGGTTGCGCGCCATCTACGAACTGACCTCCACGCTGACCACCACCCT
>JBMFPJ010000092.1:0-7056 GCA_049969175.1 Anaerolineae bacterium
CCTGCAAAAAGGCGAATTCCCTTACTGCATTGCCCGCCGCTTCAACGTCAACCCGGAAGAATTGCTGACCCTGAATGGGTTGAGCGCCGGAGATGTTTACTACCCCAATCTCACCCTGCGCATTCCGCAAACGGGCAACCCCTTCCCCGGTGACCGCGCTTTGCATGCTCACCCAGCCACCTTCACCGTAGGCGTCACCTCCAATGCGGATACCATCTACGCGGTAGCCTGCTATTATGGTGATGTGGAACCGGCAGCAATCGCCCAGGCTAACGGTATTGCTCTCTCCGCCACACTCACTCCTGGGCAGCAACTCAACATTCCGTAGCCCTACATCATATCCTTGAATCTCCGCAAGGCCCAGGCATTTTGGCCTGGGCTTTTTTAACATCTCAAGGCAGGAGGCTCCCATGACCTTTGAATTAATTCACTCAGAACCCCTCTTTCGCGGCCGCGCCTTCACCATCCGGCGCGATTTGCTCCGCACGCCCGATGGCCGCGAAACCAAATTCGACATTGTTGAACATGGCGGCTCGGTGATTCTGTTACCATTGGACAGCGACGGCAACCTGCTCTTTGTTCGTCAATACCGCCACGCAGCCGGCAAAGACCTGCTCGAATTACCGGCCGGGACGCGCGATGGGGAAGAAACCTACGAATCTTGTGCCGCGCGCGAAATCCGGGAAGAGACCGGTATGGCAGCCGGAAAGCTGACAAAAATCGGTGAGTTTTACCTGGCCCCCGGTTATTCCACCGAATTCATGGCCGTTTTCCTGGCCACCTACTTGCACCCCGATCCGCTCGAAGCCGATGCCGATGAATTCTTGCAGATCGAAAAAATACCGCTCAAACAAGCCTACGAAATGGCCGAACACGGCCTGATTCCAGATGCCAAATCGCTGGCAGCATTACTCCTGGCCAGGCCCCATCTTCCCCTGGGTTGAGGGCATCAATCTCGCCAATTCTTATCCGAAATGTGACAACTCACAGAGGGAATAGAGGTCATAAATAACTAACCCGCGGAGAAAAGCAGGGATAAACTTGTAAGGATAAGAAACGCGCACATTGTGCTGGAATTCACTTTTCGGAATTTTCAGGCTTGCTGCCGATATTTACAAGGAGAGCGCACATGAAAAAACAAGTTGTCACAATTGACGGGAATGAAGCAACCGCATCTGTTGCCCATCGGTTAAACGAGGTCATTGCCATTTACCCCATCACTCCCTCTTCCACCATGGGTGAACTGGCCGACGAATGGTCGGCCAAAGGTAGAAAAAACCTGTGGGGCACCGTTCCCTCCGTCATCGAAATGCAATCGGAGGGAGGCGCGGCGGGAGCAGTGCATGGCGCTTTGCAAACCGGAGCACTGACCACCACCTTCACCGCTTCGCAAGGCCTGCTGTTGATGATTCCCAACATGTACAAGATCGCCGGCGAACTGACCAGCACGGTGTTTCACGTAGCGGCGCGGTCCATCGCCGCCCATGCCCTCTCCATCTTCGGCGATCACCAGGACGTCATGGCCGTCCGCCAGACCGGTTGGGCGCTTCTTTCGGCCGGGTCGGTGCAGGAAGCCCACGATTTTGCCGCGATCGCGCAGATGTCCACGCTGAAGGCGCGCGTCCCCTTCTTGCACTTCTTCGATGGCTTCCGCACCTCGCACGAGGTCGCCAAAATCTATTATCTCAGCGATGACGAACTGCGGCTCTTAATAGACCCCGAGCTGATTCGCGCCCATCGGGCGCGTGCCCTCAACCCCGAGCGTCCCGTCCTGCGCGGCTCGGCCCAGAACCCAGATGTGTACTTCCAGGCCCGCGAGACAGTCAACCCCTTCTACGCCGCCACGCCAGAAATCACCCAGCAGGCAATGGATCAATTTGCTCAGGTCACTGGCCGCCAGTATCACCTGTTCGATTATGTGGGGCACCCTCAAGCCGAGCGCGTGGTCGTGATCCTGGGTTCAGGTGGCGAAACCGCCGAGGCTACAGTCAAATACTTGTTGGAAAAAGGCGAAAAAGTCGGCGTTGTGCGCGTTCGACTGTACCGTCCCTTCTCCGTAAAGCACTTTGCCGCTGCCCTGCCGTCCAGCGTAAAACGCATCGCCGTGCTGGATCGCACCAAAGAGCCGGGGGCGCTGGGCGAGCCACTCTATCTGGATGTGGTCAATGCCCTGGTCGAAAGTGGGCGCAACGACATCAAAGTGATCGGCGGGCGTTATGGCCTGTCCTCCAAAGAATTTACCCCGGCCATGGTTAAAGCCGTCCTGGATGAATTGAACAAAACCGCGCCAAAGAATCACTTCACCGTCGGCATCATTGACGATGTCATGCACACCAGCCTGGAGGTAGATGAAACCTTCTCCATTGAGCACCCTGAAACCATCCGCTGCGTATTCTTTGGGCTGGGTTCAGATGGCACGGTCGGCGCGAATAAAAACTCTATCAAAATCATCGGCGAAGAAACCGACAATTATGCCCAGGGCTATTTTGTCTATGACTCGAAAAAATCGGGGCAAATGACCATTTCGCACCTGCGCTTCGGCCCCAAACCCATTCAGGCGCCTTATCTGATCGAACCCAATCAGGCGAATTTTGTCGCCTGCCACCAGTTTAATTTCCTGGAACGCTTCGATATTCTGAAATACGCAAAAGAAGGTGGTGTTTTCCTGCTCAACAGCCTGTATGGTCCCGATGAGGTGTGGGACCATCTGCCGCGCGAAGTGCAACAGGCGATCATTGACAAACACCTCAAATTCTATGTGATCAACGGTTACGAAGTGGCCGAAAAAACCGGCATGGGCGGCCGCGTCAACACCATTATGCAAACCGCCTTCTTCGCCATCAGTGGCATTTTGCCGCGCGAGGCAGCCATTGCTGAGATCAAACACGCCATCGAAAAGACCTATGGCAAGCGCGGCGAAGCCGTCGTCCGCCGAAACTTCGAGGCGGTAGATCGTACCCTGGAAAACCTGTACGAGGTCAAAGTTCCAGCGGTGGTCACCTCAAAGATCACGCGCCGGCCTCCCGTCCCGGAGGAAGCGCCCGAGTTCGTGCGCCAGGTGCTGGGGCCGATGATCGCCTATGAAGGTGATCGCCTGCCGGTCTCGGTTCTTCCGGTAGATGGCACTTTCCCCACGGGTACGGCACAATGGGAAAAGCGCAATCTTGCCCTGGAAATCCCGGTCTGGGAGCCGGATTTGTGCATCCAGTGTGGCAAATGCGTCATGGTCTGTCCACATGCAGTGATTCGACACAAAGTGTATGATGAAAAATTGCTGGTCAACGCTCCGGCCACCTTCAAACACATGCCATCCAAATTCAAGGAGTTTTCAGAGGGGATGGCTTATACGGTGCAGGTCTCAGCGGAGGACTGCACAGGGTGTACGTTATGCGTAGAGGTTTGCCCGGCCAAAGATAAGACGCAGGTAGGGCGCAAGGCTTTGAACATGGCGCCTCAACCGCCTCTGCGCGAGCAAGAAGCCGAAAACTGGAAGTTCTTCCTGTCCATTCCAGATATTGACCGCAAGCTGATCAACCCCTCCACGATTAAGAACGCCCAACTGCTCCGGCCTTTGTTTGAATTCAGCGGGGCGTGTGCCGGATGCGGGGAGACGCCCTACATCAAGCTGGTTTCTCAGCTCTTTGGCGATCGCGCCATTATCGCCAACGCAACCGGCTGTTCCTCGATTTACGGCGGTAACCTGCCCACCACCCCCTGGGCTGTGGATGCGCAGGGGCGCGGGCCAGCATGGGCAAACAGCCTGTTTGAAGACAATGCTGAGTTTGGCCTGGGGATGCGCCTCACACTGGACAAACAAAATGAATTTGCTCGTGAACTGTTACCTCTCTTTGAGAGCGAACTGGGTACCGAGCTGGTCAACGCCATTTTGAATGCGGATCAATCTACCGAAGCCGGCATCGAGGAGCAACGCGAACGAGTAGCCCTGCTCAAGCAGCGCCTGGTCAATTCCAGCGATCCGCGGGCAAAAGATTTGCTCAGCATTGCCGATAGTCTGGTCAAGAAGTCGGTGTGGATCATTGGCGGTGATGGCTGGGCGTATGACATCGGCTACGGTGGGCTGGACCATGTTCTGGCCAGCGGGCGCAATGTGAATATCCTGGTGCTGGATACAGAAGTATACTCCAACACCGGTGGGCAGGCATCCAAAGCCACGCCACGCGCGGCGGTGGCCAAGTTTGCCATGGGCGGCAAATCGCTGCCGAAGAAAGACATCGGCCTGATTGCCATGTCGTATGGTTATGTCTATGTGGCGCGAGTTGCCATGGGCGCCAATGACCAGCACACCCTGCGAGCATTCCTGGATGCCGAAGCCTACGAGGGGCCATCCCTGATTATTGCCTACAGTCACTGCATTGCCCATGGCTACGATATGGCCAAAGGTCTTGAACAACAAAAACTGGCAGTGCAGTCGGGCTATTGGCCGATGTATCGTTACGATCCGCGCCTGATTGAGAAGGGTCAAAATCCATTGATCATCGACTCCAAAGAGCCGAGCATTCCGCTCACCCAGTATGCCTACAACGAGACGCGCTACAAAATGCTCACGCAAATTGACGAGGCCCGCGCCGAGCAATTGATCAAAGAGGCTGAACACGATGCCCGCTCACGCTGGATGCTCTATCAGCAAATGGCAAACATGCATTACAACAATGGGCATAAAGAGTAGGTAAAACAAGAGAGACTGGTCTATAATGCAATAGACCAGTCTCTCTTTTATGGAGGAAAACATGACCGACCTGTCTACCACCTATTTAGGTCTTCCCTTGAAAAACCCTCTGGTGGCTTCTGCATCACCTCTTTCCAGGAAAATCGAAACAGCCAAAAGGCTTGAAGATGCTGGCATTGCTGCGATCGTGATGTATTCCCTGTTTGAAGAGCAAATCATCCACGAGAGCCTGGAGCTTGACCATTATCTGACACGTGGCACAGACTCATTCGCAGAGGCGCTCAGCTATTTGCCAGATGCAGGCACATATAGCCTAGCGCCTGAGAAATATCTTGAACATCTAAGTACATTAAAAAAGACATTGAGCATTCCCGTGATCGGTAGCCTCAACGGTGTTTCGCGCGGTGGCTGGACACGCTACGCTCGCTATATTCAAGACGCAGGTGCAGATGCTCTTGAACTGAACCTGTATTACCTTTCCACCGACGTCAATCTGACCTCGCAGGAGCTGGAAAACACTTACATAGACCTGGTACAAAGTGTACGCGAAGCCATCACCATTCCCCTGGCAGTTAAACTCAGCCCCTTCGTTACCTCATTACCCAACCTGGCCCAACGTCTGGTAGCAGCGG
Organism: Anaerolineae bacterium; assembly: GCA_049969175.1. GTDB lineage: Bacteria > Chloroflexota > Anaerolineae > Anaerolineales > Villigracilaceae > DAOUAN01. The sequence goes on from JBMFPJ010000092.1 coordinate 5,320, forward strand.
GTGCAAATGGGTTGGTGTTGTTCAATCGTTTCTATCAACCCGATTTTGACCTCGAAGAATTAAAAATCGTCCACAACCTGGAATTGAGCACCTCAGCAGAACTGCGCTTGCCTCTACGCTGGATCGCCATTTTGCATGGAAAAATCAAAGCCGATTTTGCGCTAACCAGTGGGGTGCACACGGCGCAGGATGTGCTAAAAGCGATGATGGCTGGAGCCAAAGTGGCGATGATGGCCTCAGCCTTGTTGCACAACGGCGTGGAAATCATTCCTGCGATTGTGCGCGAGATGGAATGGTGGATTGAAAGCCATGAATATACCTCACTCCGACAAATGCAAGGAAGCATGAGTCAACAAGCCATTGCAGAGCCAGCGGCCTTTGAACGAGCAAATTACATGAAAGTGCTCAACTCCTGGCGAGACTTACCATAAAAAGACAGGGCCTCCACTTGGGAGGCCCTGAAATTTACAAGAATAAATGCTGGCGAAATGGCTTATCCCGCCTCTTCCACAGGGGATGCGGTTGTTTTGCGTTGACGGAAAGTAATGCGGCCCCGCGTGAGGTCGTAGGGAGACATCTCTACTGAGACGCGGTCGCCCAACAAAATACGGATATAGTACTTGCGCATCTTCCCGGACAGATAGGCCAGTACCTCGTGCCCGTTATCGAGTCGCACCCGGAACTGGGTCCCGGGGAGCGCTTCAACGACTACCCCATCCATTTTGATTTTTCCTTCATCTTTTGCCATCTTCGCCTCCTGAGCCTGAAATCAGCCCAGATTTATTCAGTTTCTTTCGTTTGCCGCCGTTTGATGCGACGGATTGCTTTTTTCTTTTCCATGCGGCGCTGTTCGCTCTTAGAAACAAACCAGCGCTTGCGGCGAACAGTGCTCAAAACACCGCTTTTGACCACTTTCTTGCGAAAGCGCTTGAGCAATTGATCTTGAGACTCGCCCGAACGTAAGACAACGATCGCCACTTTTCTCACCTCCTTCCGGGTGAAAATAAAAACTCGGCCTGATGCAGACTCAGCCGAGGGGAAACACGAAACGATCAACCGATCCTGAGATCAATAATTGCGCTTCACACTCCTCGACAGTGTTAACACGAGGGAAACTCCCTCAGCCAAGCCGGCAATATTATTATACACGAAACGAAGAAGTCTGAAAAGATTTTAAGGATTCGCCAGAAGGTGTGGCAAAAAAGAAAAGTCCCTTGGCAATGACCTACTCTCCCAGGAGGTCTCCCTCCAAGTACCATCGGCGCTGACGGGCTTAACTTCCGGGTTCGGGATGTGACCGGGTGTACCCCCGTCGCTCAAATCACCAAGGGACGTTTTCGCGAATGAATTCCTGAACAGCAATTGACCGACGAAAAGTACCAAGTTCTCCGCACCACGGGAGGAAGCCCTCGACCATTAGTACAGCTTAGCTCAACACATTACTGTGCTTACACTTGCTGCCTATATACCAGGTAGTCTACCTGGGGTCTTACTCCCTTGATAGGAATGCAGGGATCTAATCTTGGGGCGAGTTTCCCACTTAGATGCTTTCAGCGGTTATCTCTGCCAGACATAGCTACCCAGCGATGCCGTTGGCACGACAACTGGCACACTAGAGGTCTGTCCACCCCGGTCCTCTCGTACTAGGGGCAGCTCCTCTCAAATCCCTTACGCCCACAGCGGATAGAGACCGACCTGTCTCACGACGGTCTGAACCCAGCTCGCGTACCGCTTTAA
>JBMFPJ010000093.1:0-7043 GCA_049969175.1 Anaerolineae bacterium
GGCGAGTGTTGAACACTTATCGTCCATTGACGATCGCGTTGCGTCTGGAATCGGCCATGGTTGTGCCGCTGCTCGCCCATGAAAATTGTCTGGGCGAATTAATGCTTGGCAGCTCTCGGCCAGATCATTTCAGTGAATACGATCTGCAAGTGCTCAGCACGGTTGCCAGTCAGCTGGCAGTAGCGATCGAGAGCGCCCGAGCCCTGGCGCAAACGGATGAAAACCTGCGCCATCGGGTGGAACAGTTGACGGCTGTTGCCCGCATCAGCCGGGAATTGGGCATGACGTTTGACTTGCGCCGCTTGCTTGAAATGATTTATAGCGAATGCCGAAAGATTACGCGCGCCGAATGCGGTTCCATTTTGCTCTTTGGCTCGGAGAAAGCCGGCGAGTCGCCAGAAATTGCGCTTTCGGTGGGCTGCCCAGTGGAACCAGAATTGAGCATGTTGGAACAGACGGTCGTTGAAGGTGGAAAATCCCGTCTGGTGGCTAATTTTGGGTACGCTGAATTTCACCCCCCCCATGCTGAGGTGCGTTCGGCGTTGTTGGTGCCAGTCGTGTATCAGGGGAACATGCTGGGGCTGATTTACCTGCATGGTTCTCAACCTTCCTTGTTCGATGAAACTGCTCGTGAGACGGTAGAAACCCTGGCCATTCAGGCGGCAATTGCCATCCACAATGCCCGTCAATATCAGGCAGAGCGGGAGCGAGCGGAGCTCATCAGCCGCCGTGCCGAGGCGTTTGCCTCGCTGGTCAACACCACCTACGCACTCAGCGCGGAAAAACCACTGGAACAAGCCCTTCAGACGATCGCCCAGGGGATTTGCGCAGCGACACCTTTCCGGGTTGCCCTGATGAGTATCTATGAGAAGGATAGCGGTTTGTTGCGCCGCGTGGCGGGCGTTGGCTTGCCTGCTGACACCCTGGCCGACTTGATGGGGCGTAAGCAACCTTACGCCAGTTTGCGCCAGTTGATGCGTGATGAATTCAAGATCGGCCATGCTTATTTCATTCCAGCTGATAAGAGACCGATTCTTCCTGCAGACGTTCATTATGTTTATTCCCGCTACGAGCGAAACGAGGAGACTGCGGCAAAAAACGCCTGGAATCCGGAAGATTTTCTGCTCATTCCGCTGGAAGATAGCGAAGGTAACCCCCTGGGGTTGATTAGCGTAGATGATCCATCGGACGGGTTGCGTCCTGATCGGGCGACCATCGAAGCTCTGGAAGGATTCGCGGCTCAGGCTTCCCTCGTGATTCAAAACATGTTGCAGATTCATGCCCTGCAAGAACGAATCCAGACGCTCTCGGATGGCTTGCAACGTCAGCAAAAGTTATTGCACTACAGCCAAAATAGTTTACCTATTTTGTTGCACAAAGACCTGGAGCAGACGCTCTCGCTCCATGCGTTGGAGCGTCGTGCTCAACGGGTGCGTGCCGGTTTGGCGATTACTGAATCGGTGAGTCGCCAGATGGATGCTTCCTCAGTGCTTTTGGCCTTGGGCCGCGAAACATTGACCCATTTGGGCATGTCGGTGGCATTGGTGGCCGAAGACGCGCCAGATGGCCCCCATTTGCTCCATGTTCTGGGCGCTGTGCCACGAGCAACGAATGTGGAAGCCTTGTTTGGACAGCGTAATCCGTTGCGCTCTGTGCTCCAAAGTGGTGAGACTCTTCTGATTGCCAATGTGGATGAGAATGATGAATGGCGTGATACGCCCTTGCTGAGCGCGTTACGTGCCAAAGGGGTCATCTGCCTGCCTATCAAGGTGGAAGGGCGGGGGGGCGCCGCGATGCTGGCGATCTCGCTCGAACCGTTGCCGCCCTTTACCGATGAAGATCGTCAGGTCTATCATCAAATTGTCCAGCAGACTTCTGTCGTTTTGCAGAATATCTCGCTGCTCAATGAGACGCGTCGCCGTTTGCAGGAAGTGAACCTGTTGCTCGATTTCAGTCGGCGGCTGAGTGGCTTGAATCCGGATGATGTGCTCAAGGCCTTGCTGGAGAGTGCTCGTCGTGTGCTCTCGGCGGCTCACGCTGGGGTTGTGTTCTTGTGGCAACCACAAACGAGTCAACTGGTGCCGCGGGTGGTTTCCGGTTATGCCGACAATCAGAGCCTGTTGAAGATTTCCTACCATTTGGGCGAGGCCTTGCCCGGGACCGTGTTCGCCGAAAGAAAAGCCCGTCGGGTGGATGAGATTCATTTTGCTTACGATTATTCGCTGGAGGCCGAAAAACTTTTGCTCTACCGCCAGGCGACGGGTGGGCGATTGCCCGTTTCCAGCTTGCTGATTCCAATTGCTGCTGGAGAGCAACCGCTGGGGTTGCTGGTGTTGGATAATTTCAATACTCCTGCTGCCTTCCGCCCAGAGGATGAAGCCTTATTGCTCTCTCTGGCGCAACAGGTGGCGCTCTCACTTGAGAACATCCGCCTGGTTCAGGCTGCCCAGGAACGCGCTGGTCAATTGCAGGCTCTGAACGATGCGGCTACCGCCATGACCACCCGGCTGCGCAGTGATGAATTAATTGACACTTTGCTTGAACATCTTGCCTCTATCCTGCCGTACGATACGGCGATTCTCTGGCTGCGTGACGGAGATCGCCTGACGGTGGCTGCGACCAGTGGTTTCCCGGATAGCGAGAAGCGCTTGGGGTTAAGTGTGGCGCTCTCTGATTCGGCTTTGTTCCGCCAGATGATCGCAAGCGGACAACCGATTTCGGTCGGTGATGTGCGCGAGGATCCACGCTTCCCGGCGCTTGAGGCGCCACGTCTATCCTGGTTGGGGATTCCGCTGATTGCGAAAGGCGAACTCTCTGGCGTGATTGCCATCGAAAAATGGCAGGCGCATTTTTACACTCATGATCATCTCCAAGTGGCCATGGCATTTGCCACACAAGCGGCAGTTTCGCTGGAGAATGCTCGCCTCTATGAAGATAGCTTGAAACGAGCTATGGAGCTCGACCAACGTTCTCAGCGTCTGGTTCTGCTCAATCGCTTCTCTTCTACCTTGAGCGGCCTGCTGGATGCTGATCAAATTCTGGAATTGACCGCTGCTGAGCTGCAACAGGCGTTGAACGCCAAACGCGTTTTAGCGGTTGTTTTTGAGCGTGGCCAGGCGGTTTGGAAAGCGGTTATTCCGCAGGCGAAAATCAAATTGCCGCGCGTGTTGCCTCATGCGCCGTTGTTTGAGCGCTTGCGCCAATCGTTGGGAGTTTTTCATACCAGCCATGCCCAACAGGAAGCGGAAATCGCACCCTTGCTGGATGTGCTGGGCGAATCTACGGCTTCTCTACTGGTCTTGCCTTTGGTGAGCGGAGCGGAGCTGCGTGCCCTGTTGTTTGTGACGGCGACCAGCGGCGATACTTTCAGCCTGAATGAAATCGAATTGGGGCGCACCATCACGAACCAGGCGGCCATTGCCCTGGAAAATGCCCGCCTGTATCAATCCACGCGGCAAACGGCAGAACGTTTTGCTATCTTGAACCGCTCCAGTGCACAAATCAGTGCCACGTTAGACCCGGAGGAGATTTATGCTTCGGTACACCGGGCTGCCGAGCAAGTGATGCCGGTGGAGGCGTTTGTCATTACCGTTTTGAACGAGGAGACCAACGAAATTCAGGGCGTATACATGGTGGATAAAGGTGTGCGCTTGCCTCCTGCCATCGTGCCCTGGGAGGGCAGTTTAAGCGGAAAGATGATCCAAACTGGCCAGCCGCTCATTACCCGTTTGGAAGAGGAAGCCAATCGTGCCGGCGGAATTTCCTATGGCGATGAGGAAAGCCCCATATCCATTCTGGCAGTGCCAATGACATTGGGCAACAAAGTGATTGGCATGTTGTCCGCGCAGAGCTATCGGCCTGATGTCTATACCGAGGAGGATTTGCAAATTCTTGGTACGCTGGCTAACCAGCTAGCGGTTGCTATCCAAAATGCCCGTCTTTTTGCTGAAACGCAACGTCTGGCGCAGGAACTGGAACAACGCGTCATCGAGCGCACCGCTCAGCTGCAACGCGAACAACAAAATACCGAGACATTGCTGCGTATTTTGACCGAGGTTTCCTCCAGCCTCGATCTCGATCGCGCCCTCAACCGCACGCTTTCTTTGCTCAACGATGCTACCGGTGCGGAACAGGGAACGATCATGTTGTTGCAGCCCGAAGACAATCTCCTGCATTACCGCGCTGGATATGGCTATCTTTCTGACCAGGGAGGAGGAGGGCGTGGTTTTACCCTCAAGGTGGGTGAGGGCCTGGCGGGTTGGGTGGTGCAAAATCGCGAGGCAGTGTTGATCGATGATTTGCGGCAGGATCCGCGTTGGGTGCAGTCACCCGCCAGCGGTCAGGATCACCGCAGCGCTATTGTCGCACCGTTGCTGGTAGGCGAGGATGTGATCGGGGTGTTGATGATCTTTCATCGTGAGGTGGGCTTCTTCACTCCCGAAATGCTGAATCTGGCCAAGGCTATTGCCAGTCAGGTGGCTGTGGCAATCAACAATGCCCATCTGTACGAGTTGATTCGCGATCAAGCGGAACGCCTGGGTGCCATGCTGCGCAAGGAACAAGAAGAGGCCAGCCGCTCAGTGGCAATCCTTGAGGCGGTGGCTGATGGGGTGCTGGTTACCGATGCCGAGAATCGCATCACTTTTGTGAATTCTTCTACCGAGCGCATCCTTGGCCTCTCTGCCAGTCGCTTGCTTGGGCAACCGCTGGAAAATTTTGGTGGCCTGTTTGGTAAGGCCGCCGGTGCCTGGCTGGAGGCTATTCGTCTCTGGTCGGATGACCCGGCTTCTTACCGGCCTGGCGATATGGTGGCGGAACAGCTGGAACTGGAAAATGGTCGTATTGCGCTGATCCACCTGGCGCCAGTCATCTTCCAAAACGATTTTCTGGGCACGGTTTCGATCTTCCGCGATATTACCCATGAAGTGGAAGTAGATCGCCTCAAATCTGAATTTGTGGCTACGGTGAGCCATGAGCTGCGTACCCCCATGACCTCAATTAAGGGATATGTGGACTTGTTGCTGATGGGCGCAGCGGGCGCTTTCAATGAGAATCAGGCACACTTTTTGCAAATTGTCAAAAGCAATGCCGAACGCCTCAATGCCCTGGTGAACGATCTGCTGGATGTTTCCCGCATCGAGGCGGGACGGGTCACGTTGACGCCCCAGCCGTTGAATTTGCGCGATGTAGCCGAAGAAGTACTGGCCAATGCTTTGCGTCGTTCCCAGGAGGAACAAAAGCCCATGGCCTTCTCTCTCGATGCGCCGAAGAACCTGCCGCGCGTGCTGGGTGACCCCGAACGGGTTCGGCAAATTCTGGGTAACCTCGTGGATAATGCTTACCACTATACCCCAGCGAATGGCACAATCAAGGTTCGGATTGCGGCGATCAATGGCAATGAAGTGCAAGTAGACGTGGAAGATAACGGCGTTGGCATTTCGCCTCAAGACCAGGCCCGCATTTTTGAACGTTTTTATCGCGGCGATCACCCCCTGGTGTTGGCTACGCCTGGCACGGGTCTGGGGTTGTCCATTGTGCGTCAGCTGGTTGAAATGCACAATGGCCGCATTTGGGTGACCAGTAAAGGTGTGCCGGGAGAGGGCAGCACTTTCTCCTTTACTTTACCCGTCATCAAGAATTGACGAGGAACGAATGGCAAAGATTTTGATTGCTGAAGATGAACCTGATATTCGCGAGCTGGTTGCATTTACCTTGCGCTTTGCTGGCTATGAAGTCGTGACAACTTCCAATGGGGAGGAGGCCGTGCAAATGGCGGCAAAGGAACTGCCCGATTTAATTTTGATGGATGTGCGCATGCCGCGTATGACCGGCTACGATGCCTGTCGCTTGCTCAAGGCAGACCCGGAGCTCAAAGATATCCCGGTTGTTTTTCTCTCCGCCAAGGGACAGGAATCTGAAATCCAGACCGGCCTGGATGCCGGCGCAGAAGAATATTTGCTCAAACCGTTTGCGCCCGACCAGTTGACGGAGCGTGTGCGTGCTATCCTGAGAAAATTTGGGAAGTAATTCTTTCTGATGAGCGCCATTATTCTGGATGGAGCGATTGTGCATTATGAGGCGTTGGGGCGAGGCCGTCCCATCGTCTTTTTGCACGGTTGGATTGGCTCATGGCGATATTGGATCAATGCCATGCAGGTCGTTTCCACCTCCTTCCGCGCTTATGCTCTTGATCTTTTCGGTTTTGGCGATACCGCGCGCGAGCCCCAGCGTTACTCGCTGGAACGACAGGCAGCGCTCATTGATCAATTCCTCAATGAGATGGGTATTGGCAAGATCGCCATCGTTGGTCATGGCCTGGGGGCTCTGGTTGGCTTCTGGTTTGCCTCGCAATGGCCGCGTAGTGTGGACCGTATTATGGTGGTTAATTGCCCTCTGCGCCCCGCTTCTTTGCATTCGCGCTTGCAAACCGCTTCGCTCAACGATTTGGTGGATTGGCTGGGCAACCGCACGCCGGAGTACAACACTGCTCTTGCCGATGCCCTCAAGGCCGATCCAAAAGCAATTCCGCCCTCGATTGAAGGCTTGCGCACCAATAATTTCTTCGTCACCGTGCGGCAATTGGGCATCCCGACTCTGCTGGTCTATGGCGAAAATGACCCGCTGGTGACCATGCCAACCTTCGATGAATCGACGACTCTGCCGCTGATGATTCAGCAAATTGTGCTGGAAGATACCGGCCATTTTCCAATGATTGATCATCCGGTGCGATTCAATCGCCTGTTGACCGATTTCCTCGCCCTCGATTCGGGAATGAGCCCTCACGAATTGCAATTGAAAGAAGAATGGAAACGGCGTGTCCGTTAAGGTTGACAGAGCAAAGAGAGGGGAGTACTATTTTGCTACGACATACGCTGTCCTGAAGAAGCATTCGCAGCCTTCAGCGACGATAAGCAATCGGGGAGCCTGTTAGCCGCACAGGCTGAGAGGAGCGTGAAACGCTCGACCCGCACTACCTGATCCAGGTCATGCTGGCGGAGGGAACATCGTTTGCACTCAACCATCCTCCGCGCGGAGGATGGTTT
>JBMFPJ010000094.1:0-7016 GCA_049969175.1 Anaerolineae bacterium
GCTGGCGGAAATCTGCCAGGCGTGTTTCACCCGCCATCCAATCATAATTTTGGGGCAAGAGCGAACCCAACAGCAAACGGCGTAACAAAGCTAACCCCAACTGATCCTCAAAAAGCAGACCAATCGGCTTTTCGGTTGCGTCAAGGGCTTCCCATTCATCTCTCAACAACGACTTGAAGCCCTTGCGCCGCAAGACGCCCACTTTTTCTCCACTCAGGCTATCGAACACATCATACGCCGCGGAAAAATCAACGATCTGGCGCGCTCGAATGTTGAGCAATTCCTGATCTTTGGCTTCGTCCGCATACACACGGATATCCTCTCGCAAGCGAAACATCTTCTGTTCGCTAAACAGAATCAGGTTGCCCTGAGCATCGTAAAAACGAAACTTGCCAGTGAGCGAGAAAATCTGCCGTTTGAGCAAATAATAGTTTTGTTGAAACGCCGGGTGCATAGGTCTCTCCTCAATGTTTGTCCTGTAAACACAGCTTGCTTTACATTATCGCACAAGTTAGGTTAATTTGCGGTATCCATTCAGGCATCTCATTGCAAGTGGCGTCTCGCGCCACTCGCAATGACATTTGCAATCGTTTTTTCTCTATGGCTGAACACTTACTACAAATTTTAATATAACACTCGCGTAGCGCGAGATTTATCTCGCCTTTACCCATACCCTCAGATATGGTGAGCGACATAAATGTCGCCTACGAAACCCCATCTCTGGATTGCCAGAATAATTTGAGTCCACTGCAATAACTTGGGCTTTACCAACCGATCGTCGCTCTTTGCGGCTGCAACTGGCCATAGATTGTGTCCACCCCAATGCGCTCTTTCAGGTTGGGGAGCGCTTCGGCCGGAAATTGACTGTCATCGGTGTTGTTCGGGGCGACCTGGACTTTGGTAATCAGTTGCAACGAGGGATGGCCTGATTTAAGTTTGCTCATTTTGAGGGGGTCCAATTTGGACGAATTTTTTCCTCCCGTTTTTGCAGTGTACTCTAAAAAGCAAAAATTTCCCTCGGTATTTACAGCAAAATTTCAACCTGGGTACCGCGCGCCTCATAAGCGAGCTGCTCCCCGGCTGGCACCACCGGCAGAGTCCAGCGATACAGCCATTTGGCCGCCTGCGGCGAAAGATTAATACACCCATGACTGTGTGGCTGACCGAAGTCGTTGTGCCAGTACGTCCCGTGGAACGAAATTCCGCTTTCGGTCAAATACATCACCCACGGCACACCAGGCAGATCAAACCCACTAGAAGCCAAATCACCAGTGGCCATGTGACGGGTAGGACGTTTGTGATAGGTCATAAAGTGCCCGGTAGGTGTCGTGTATTTGTCGGCACGCAAACGCTTCCCCGTAGAGGCACGGGTAGCGAAAACAAGCCTTCCATCTTCCCAGGCCAGCACCAGCTGTTCGCCCAGGCGCACCTCGATCCGCTTGCGGGAGGCAGGAACCTCACTCGAAAGCGGAGCCAGCTCATCATCCGACAAGAGCCGCAGGTGCTCGGCGGGGGCGTAGTAGTACTGATTCCATTTGTCATCCAGCAAAAGATACCAGATTCGCCCATCTTCCCCTTGAACCGCCTTCAACGCCCAGTGCACCGACTCGTAATACAGACGATAGATCACTTCCGCATCTTCAGCCGGCTGACGACGAGCATCGGTGAATGGGACGCTTACTTCGGTCAACAAACCACGCGGCGGCAGATCCAGCCGCGGTGGATTAAGCCACATCCGCACCGGCTGAAGGTTGCCCGAATAAGCAAACTCTCCCTCGCCCACCTGATACCAGACGCGGTTATACGCATTCACCTCCTCCTCGCTCACCGTCACCCCTGTGATCGGCAAAACGAGATCGCGCCAGTAGAGCCGGGCACGCCGGGCGCTAAACGATGGCTGCTCATAACTCCACAACGTGCGCGTCGTCACCCGCCCATACAGATCGGAGGGAAAATCATCTACCGCCAAAGCAGGCCAGAACAGGCCCAACAAACCCACAACACTCAATTTGAGAAAATCGCGTCGGCTCAGCGAATCCATAGGGTTATCCCTATCGATAGACTTCTCTTTTTCGCACCGAATTTCGTAGCGCGGAATTCATTCCGCAACCTAAAGCGACATAAATGTCGCGCTACAAAATCTTCGCGGTTGTGATAGCTTTTCAAGAGCAATTCTATAAATTTTCAAAACCATTCGCGCCCTTCGTGCCATTCGATGCCAAAACCGGCATTCGCGCCCTTCGCGCCATTCGATGCAAAAAACCTAATAATGGACATTGACCAGTGTTCCCACCGAGGCCCAGTTATACAGCCATTCCGCGTCCGGAATACTCAAATTCACACAGCCGTGACTCATCGGCATGCCAAAATTGCTGTGCCAGTACGTGCCGTGCAAGCCATACCCCTTGTAAAAATACATGGTGTAGGGCACATTGGGCAAATAATAACCGGGGCCGGTCATCGTCGTCGAACGCAGCTTGATCCAGATGTGAAACTGGCCGGTCACAGTAGGCGTTTGCCAGGTACCGGTCGAAACGACAAACGAATTCACCAGGGTATCCCCCTCATAAGCATAAACGCGTTGCTGCGAAAGATTGACATCAATCCAGCGAACCCCCTGCGGCATGGAAAGTGGCGGAGCCTCAGGAGCCATCTCATGAGCAGCAACCGTCTCAGGCGTAGGCGTATCCGGAACAATTTCCATCAGCAACGTGCCAGGAGTAGCCGTTGCCTCCAGGGTAAAAGCAGGCTGTGGCGTGGGCGTATCGGCTGGCAATTGAACAGGAACAAAAGTGGCTGTAGCCGTAACAGTAACCGTAGCAGCAGGTGGAAGGAGCGAAGGCGTAAGCGTATAAGTCGGCTTTGCAATCTCGGCCTGCGCCCAGACCTGGGAATGAGCCGCAGTCGGCGGAGGCACCTGTCCCAGGTTCAACACTGAAGCCATGGCGGGAAAAGAAAGGGCGGATACGCCGGCCACAGCTAACACCAGACACCCTAAGGTGATCAACAAAAACGGGTACAGATTCCGCTTTGGGGCCGCCCCGCCTCGCCACGGACGGGAGGGCTGGTCGCCGTTTCGCAAGCGATTCTCCGCTTCAGGTGTTTCCTGCAAACGCCGCTGTGCCCACTCGATTCCCTGACGCGCCCGCGCGCTATTGGGGTTGATCTGCAACGCTTTGCGCAGATACTCCAAGCTGGCGCGGGGGCTGGATACTGCCGCCAGAATCAGCCAGGCATCCTCGCTGTGAGGATCCAATTTGACTGCCTGGCTTGCCCACTGTCTCGCCTGGGCTGCCTCGCCGCGGCGCAAAGCCTGCCGGGCATTTTCGATTACCTGAGATACTTCTATAGAATGCTTCATCGCCAATCACCTGAGATCCACGACCAGAATTAATGCCGAATTTCGACCGGTGTACCGAATTCGGCCCAGCCGTAAAGCAGCTGAGCCTCATAAGAACCGAGCACTACACAGCCGTATGAAATCGGTCGGCCCAAAAACCAGCCCAGAGCTGCGCACCATTGGGCAAAATGGGCAAAGCATGGATGCCATGGAGGGGCAAAACAGCTCAGGGAAAACGGTCATGGCCCAAAGGTGGGAACAGGCGTCGGTTCCACATTTTCGTTATTGACAAAACAAAGAATACCCTGCACGATGCCCTCGGCCACCCGATCGGTATGATGGGTCAAAATGTCCCGATCCAGGTTGAGGAAGCCAGTCTCGATGATCGCGGTAATGGTATTGGGGTCAATTTCGGAAAAGGCATGATACTCGCGCATATCGGCGGTGATGCTACCTGCGTGGAAGGTCAGGCCGGTCAGGCGCTGATAACGATCTACCAGGCAGGCTGTCAGGCGAGTAGCCCGATTGACATCGCGAGTATCCATAGATGCGGCCACTTTGAACCCTGTAGCTTGATCGTTGATGTATTCACAAGAGTCATTGTGAATAGAGACCAGGGCAACAGCACGATACCCATTGAGGCGGGTGTCAAATTCATTGAGCAAATCCACCTGCATGCCCAGGTCGGTGAGGCGTTTTTGAACCAGACTGGCAATTTTCAGGTTGACATCGGCCTCGGTCAGGGTCACCTGGCCAGTGGAATCGCGGCAAACCGCGCCAGAATCATTGCCGGAATGACCGGCGACGATACCAATGCGCAATTGAGGCTGAGGCGTGTTGTTGAGGTTGACAGGTGTTTGAGGGGTGAGCAGCAGACTCAGTTTGTCAGAGAGATTGGCAGCAAAAAGGCTGTCGGGCGTCCAGGCAGTGAAAAGAGTGGCCAGCAAAAGGGCGACGCCCAGAGTCGTCCACAAGAAATTCAGCGAGCGAGAAGATGCAGGCGAATGGCGAGGTGAAGTCATGGAAACATCTCTGTTTCGTATAATAGTACCTTATTTGGCTTAAAATGCAAGAGGGAGCGTCTCGCGCATTGTCCCCCTTATTTCATCACCAATTCTGCATCGGATGACACAAATGTTATGAATTTGAATCTACTGCAAAAAGGTCGTTTTTCGTCCAGGCAGTGAGGGCGTGCCATCCCCCATCGGGCTTACCCCTCCCCCGTCTGAACGACACCCATCGTGTCGTAGCCGGGAGAGGGGTAAGGTGAGCGTAACGAAGCCCCTTTCTTTGTGATGAGATCGGGGAGTTATCTTGAATTCATCTCAATTACTCATCCGCAGCGCAGCGAAAGCCGATTTTGGGAGAGAATTCGCCGTAGTATTGGGGCGAATCCAGGGGGGCATCGGGGTTAGGGCCGAGCACAGAAGCGCGGTTGGCCAGGCGGATGTCAATTTCACCATCCTGGAAGGTGCCGCCACGCACCACGCGGTTGAAGTAGTTGGCACGAGCCAGGGGACCAGGCGGGTTGACGTTGATGGCCGAGCTGTAATAGCCCGCATCATAGAAATCATTGACCCATTCAGCTACGTTCCCGGCCATATCCAACACGCCAAAGGGGCTGGCCCCGGCAGGGAAACTCCCCACACGCGTGGTATCCCCCACGTAGAAGTTGAAGTTGGCACGCGAGGAATCGGGGCGTTCATCTCCCCACGGATAGGTGCGGAAGTCATCGCCACGAGCAGCACGCTCCCATTCCGCTTCGGTCGGCAGACGGCGATTGGCCCATTCACAATACGCCTTGGCATCCCCCCAGCCCACATAGACCACCGGATAATCGTTATATTCGGGGTTGTTGAAGTAAGATTGGCGCGTCTGCGATTTGGTCTCATGGGGCAAGCGGCAAGCACCCGCCTTGACGCACAACATATACATGGCGTTCGTCACTTCAACCTTGTCGATCCAGAAGCCATGCATGGTCACGGGGTGAACCGGCTTTTCGTCTTGGGATGCCTTTGAGTCAATGCCGCCCATCTGGAACGTCCCCGCGGGGATATAGACCTGCACCATACCATCTACGGGAGAAGTCCGTTCACTGCCGGCTTCGACTTTGCCGCCACCCGAGGATTGGGTGGGGTTAACAGCCGGGGTATTGGTCGGGAAGGCAGTTGGCAAGGCCAGGGGAGTGGGCTGCGCCTGGCCACCGCCCATTTGACAGGCCGTGACAAGCACGCTGAGCGCTACTAAAATTGGAATCAGTCTTTTCATGGAAGCCTCCTGAGATTATTACAGTTGTTCTGAGTATATGGAGGAGGGAAAAAGTTTCCTATCCCCCAAAAGTAACATTTTGGTTAAAAATTGAGACTTTTTGCGACCAAATACGGCTACAATAGGCAGGTAAGGAGCCTAAAATGATACAACCTGAGATTCCCTCCACCTTACGAGTATTTGTCGTTTGCGATCAGGATGCCACGGCACCCATTTGGGGATATATTATTCGAGAAAAAGGGCTGGTCGCTATTTTAGAGACTTCGGTGCAGCGCGCCATGGGACGTGCCGCCGAAGAACAGGCTGACCTGATTGTGGTGGATGTCAACGCGTCACACAGCCAGCGCATGGAATTGTGCCAGCGCCTGCGCTCGATGAGTCAAAGCCCGATTTTGTTGTTTATGCCTACAAACAATGAAAACGAAATCCTGGAAGCATATCAGCTCGGCGTAGATGAGTGCGTGATCAAACCGATCAGCCCGGCCATTTTTCTGGCCAAGATCATGGCCTGGGCGCGGCGCAGTCGCCGTGAGCCGGTCCATCTCCCTGCTTCGCCGCACCTGGCCCTGGATCCGGCCCGACGCGTTCTGATTGGGCCGGCCAATCGCCCGGTTAAACTCACCCATCTCGAATTTCGCCTGTTGCATTTGCTGATGAGTCGCCCCGGTTATGTGTTCCAAACAGAAGAAATCATCCCGGCCGTGTGGGGAGAACGGCGCAAAGGCGATACTGTGCTCCTTAAAAACATTGTTTACCGCCTGCGCAAAAAATTAAGCGAGCAGGCCGAGCAGCCCAACGTTATTCACACCTGGCCTGGCGGTTACAGCTTTCTGGAAAGTTAGGGGGATTGTAAAAAGTTAAGGGCGTATTCGGCATCGGGATAACCAGGGTGAATGGAAAGGGCCTTTTCCCAGGCTTTCCGCGCTCCGGCAAAGTCATTTTTTCGGTAGAGTCCCCAGCCATACCACAACCAGGTTTCTTCAGACATATCGGTAACGCCGCGAGCGTAATCGGTGAGTGCCAGTAAATCGTCAATGCGGTTGGACTGAAAATATGCAATAAACGGCCCAAACTGATAGCGGAACATACGCAAGGGCAACCCAATGCGGCGAGCCTGGTCATAGGCCAGAGCCGCTTCGTCGTAACGCTCAAAATACACCAGGTCGCTGCCCAGGTTAAACCAGGCAAAGGCATCGGTTGGCTCAGCCGCCGTTGCTGCCTGAGCCGCTTCCAGAGCACGCTGACGGTTCTGGTCGGCATCCCAATCTGGCCCCAGCAAGGTCTCTATCTCTGGCTGATTCTGGCTCAGGTAAATCACCATATACAGGTTGTTGAAAGGCTTCCATTCGGCGGCAAGTTGCGAGTACGAAACACTCAAATCCGCACCGTGATAAGAATCCTGCACCGT
>JBMFPJ010000095.1:0-7008 GCA_049969175.1 Anaerolineae bacterium
CTGAGGGTATCGTTGTAGCCAGGTTGACGATCCCATTCATCAGCATCAACGCAAAGAAACTGACCTCAAACGGAAAGGCGTGCATCACCAGCCAGTATTTGCCCGTCTCCAACAGCCAGATGATGACTGAGGTGAAGAAAACCATCAGGGCGTGGAATGGTGAACGCAATGAGGCCAACCCTTCCAGGAAGCGGGTCATCAGCCCAGTGGCTCTTTCATGATAGCGCTGTGACAACAGGCGTTCAATGAACCAGAAGCCGATGCGGGCGGTTAACTGGGGAAACATGGCTGCCAGCAAAAAAATGGCCAGTGCGCCGAAAAATGCTCCGCTACCCACGATGGCCACCTGTTGAATATTGCCCACAAAGCCAGAGCCGCCGGTGAGCCTAGCCAGCTCGGGCAGATTGACAAACACAAATGCCAGCATGACCACCCCATCAAAGATACGCTCGACGATAATGGTGGCCAGAGAAGCCGAAACAGAGACACCCTCTTTGCGTTTAAGCAACACCGCGCGGAGCACCTCGCCAGCTCGTGCCGGGTACACGTTATTCCCCATGTAGCCGATGGTAATGATGGGGAACATTTTGCGGGTAGGAATCTTCTTCATCGGCCCAAGCAGGTAGTGCCAGCGCCAGGCGCGTACCCACACGGCAACGAAATAGACTGCCACCCCTGGCAACAGCCAGAAGTAATTGGCGCCTTTGACGGCCTGCCAGAATTCACTCAAGCGCAGTCCACGCAGCGCCAGCCAGATGAAAAGGATGCTGATGAACACCCCAAGCCAGAATTGCCATTTTTTCATAGGCGGTCATTTTACCATTGCGTAATCAACTTTGAGCCTCTGAGATTGGGACGTGAGTTCGGACAGGCGTGAAAAGACATTAGACTTTATCTGCAATCAGGCTTAGTTCTCGCTTTGTTGCAAACACCTGGCGGTGTCACGGCTTCGGCGGCCCAAAAGGCCGCTGAAGCCATCCCCCGGATGGGCGCGGAGATGGCTTCGCTGCCTGAAGGTGACTTAGCCGGTAAAGCGGGCTTCGTAGCCGCAGCCAGGCGGTTTGCCACTTCGTGGTGGCATGGCGGGGCGCGTATAATTGCTTCTATGATCGATCTGAATCAACCTGTCCCGGGTTTTTCTTTGCCCGACCTTGCTGGTGGACTGTATCGCTTGGGCGCGTTTCGCGGCCGGATTGTGATTGTCAATTTTTGGTCGGCCGAATGCCCCCACTCGGAACGAAGCGACCGACTGCTGCGGGAAGATTGTGCCCGGTGGGGAGAGGAGGTCATCTGGTTGACCGTGGCTGCCAATCGCAACGAATCCGCTGAGGCGGTGCGAAAAGCCGCCGAAACGCGACATCTACCTCGCGTCTTGCTGGATGCGGAATGCCGGGTGGCGGATCTGTTCGGGGCGCAGACAACGCCCCATGTGTTTGTCCTCGACCGCCAGGGAATCCTGCGTTATCGCGGCGCGGTGGACAATGTGGCTTTCCGCCAGCGCCAGCCCACCCAGTTTTATTTGCGCCAGGCGGTAGAAGCGCTGCTGGCCGGTCAATTGCCGCAGCCGGCTGAGACTCCGCCGTTTGGTTGCACTCTCGTGCGGGAAATTTAATTCGTGCTAGAATCCGATTGTGATTGAGACGCCTCAGCGAGTTGCCTTTTTGAAGGGGATTCACATCTTTCGTGATGTGAAGGAAGAGGATTTGTCGCTGATTGCAGAGATGCTGGAGGAAAGAAGATACGCTCCTGGGGAAACAATCTTTCCTCAAGGTTCGCGAGGGGGGGAGCTGTTTTTTATTTACAGTGGCGAAGTGCGCGTGGAACGCACCAACAAGAAGGGTGAGACGGAGCAACTGGCCAAACTGGTCAGGGGAGATTATTTTGGCGAGGAGGAGGTGCTGAGTGGACGGCCGCGCACCGCCTCTATTATCGCTGAGACCGAGACGATGACCCTGGTCCTCCCGCCGGGTGCATTCAAGGAACTGACAAAGCATGTGCCGCGCTTCAAGGCCACCCTGGCGGTGATGGCCAGCACTCATCGGCTGGCGCGCGCAACGCGCTTCAAGTGGTTGCAGGAGGGGGAGGTGGTGTATTTCCTGGCGCGCAAGCATTGGGTTCTGCTCGTGGAGGCGCTTACGCTTCCGTTGGTGACTTTTGTTTTATCGCTGTTTTTACTGGCCTGGGGGATTCTTACGAATTCCACCTGGGCCATTGCTGTTTGGGTCGTGCTTTTTCTCCTGTTGCTGGGGTGGGCGTTTTGGAATGCAGTGGATTGGGGAAATGATTATTATATTGTCACCAATCGGCGCGTCGTCTGGCTGGAGAAGGTAATCGGTATTTATGATAGCCGCCAGGAGGCGCCGCTTTCGACGCTGCTTTCCGTCGGTGTGGAAACCAGTTTCGCCAGTCGGCTGCTGGATTATGGCACGGTGGTAATGCGCACCTTTGTGGGGCAAATTAATTTCAGCCATGTGGCACACCCGAACGAAGCGCGTCATCTGATTGAGGAGCACTGGCAACGAACCAAAGCTGTGCTCTCGCGCATGGAAAAAGAGGCGATGAAAAACGTTTTGCGGCAGAAGCTGGGCCTCCCCGTCAAACCAGTGGCTCAGGAGGCAGCTAAACCAGTCGAAGCGACCAAACCTGCTCGCCGCAAGGTGATCATTTCTCTGGCGGGATTGATGGGAGGCAATCTGTTCCGGATCCGCTTTGAAGATAGTGGAACGATCACCTACCGCAAACACTGGTATGTGCTCTTCAAACAGACGTGGAAACCCTCGGCTTTTCTTTTGCTCCTGATGGCCTGGATGATCAGTCGCGCCGTGCATCTGGTTTTTTCGCCAACGGAGAGCTTTTTCACTCGCTCCATCAATGGTAGCCTTCAACCAGATACGATCTTTTTCTCTTTGCCGGTTTTGATGATCCCCTTCACTGTTTGGTGGATTTATGAGTATTTGGATTGGCGCAATGACATCTTTCAAGTCACCCAGGATCAAATTCTGGATATTGATAGAAAACCGTTCGGCACGGAGGAGCGACGAGTCGCTCCCCTGGACAATATCCTGAGCACGCGCTACGAACGACGCGGCCTGGCAGGGTATTTGTTTAATTTTGGCACGGTTTACATCGCCGTAGGCGGCACCAATTTTGCCTTTGAAGATGTCAGCGACCCGGCCAGTGTGCAGGCTGATATTGACCGCCGTCGCCTGGCTGCTCGCCGAAAAAAAGAGGAGGTTGAAATTAAACGAGAACAAGAACGCATGGCAGATTGGCTGGTGGCTTACCATGAAAATGCCGCGGAGTTTCGCCGCCAGCAAGAATCGGGGTCAAAAAGCGAGTAAAATCAGAGGACATTTTATTTCAGAAAGGTAAAGGTAAGATGGCTGTTCGACCGATTGTAACGTTGCCAGACCCAGTGTTGCGGCGCAAAGCCCGCCCGGTGACGCATTTTGATAAGACGCTGCAAACGTTGATTGACGACATGGTGGATACCATGCGCGATGCTCCGGGCGTGGGGTTGGCTGCTCCCCAGCTGGGTATTTCTGAACGGGTGATCGTGGTGGAATATAGCGAAGAAGATGATGAAGCCGGGGAAACGAAACAGGCCAATGCCAGACCGCGTCTGTATGTGGTGGTGAACCCCGAAATTGTAAAGGTTTCGCAAGAGACTGAATTTGGCGTGGAGGGTTGCCTTTCCATCCCAGGGCTGGTTGGCGAAGTGGAACGCTTTTCGGCCATTCAAATCAAAGGCCTTAATCGCCATGGCCAACCATTGAAACTGAAAGCAGAGGGCTGGCTGGCACGCATTTTCCAGCATGAAATTGACCATTTGAACGGTGTGCTCTTCCCCGACCGCGCTACGCGAGTCTGGAAGCCGAGCGAGGAGGAGATGGTAGCAGTGAAGGGCTGATTCGCCTCTTTGCATGTACCTCAAGCATCTTTCTCTGACCAATTTCCGGAATTTTGCCCGCCTGGATGTAAGCCTGCCCCGGCGGGTTGTTGTGTTGGTCGGGAACAATGCCCAGGGAAAAACCAGCCTGCTGGAAGCCATTTATTTTTTGGCGACCTTTACCTCGTTTCAAACGCATAATGACCGGCAAATCGTCAATTTTCTGGCGGCGCGCGAACCCCTGGCCGTGACTCGCCTGGTGGGTGAATTTGTTCACGGAAAAGCCAATCATCGCCTGGAGGCGCGGTTGATTCTGGAGCCAAGCGGGGTCAATGGTCAACGCTTGCGCAAGGAGATTTTGCTGGATGGGGTAAAGCGCCCCTTGGGGGATGCAATTGGCCACTTCAAAGCGGTGATTTTCGTCCCGCAGATGTCCCAAATTATCGAGGGCGGACCGGATGAACGGCGGCGCTACCTGAACCTGATGCTGGCGCAAACCATCCCGAATTATGCGCGCCTGTTGAGCGAATATGCCCAGGCTTTGGCCCAACGCAATGCCCTGCTCAAAGCGTTGAACGAGCGCGGGGGGAACGGTGATTCGCTCACCGTCTGGGATGATGCGCTGGTTCGTTCGGGAGCGCAGATCATCCTGTGGCGCATTCACGCCCTTCGGGAGATCGAGCGCCTGGCAGTACGCATCCATGATGAATTGACGCGGGGGGCGGAAGTCTTCCGCTTGTCTTATCAGCCGGCTTACGATCCGCTCCCCAAGCCGAATGGCCAGCTGGACTTGAATCTCGATACGGTGGTAGATCGCTCTGGCCTGACGTTGGAGGAGATCGAGGCGGGCTTCCGTCAGCGATTGGCGCAATTGCGCTCTGAGGAGATCGCTCGGGGCGTGACTACCATCGGCCCGCATCGCGACGAGGTGCGTTTCCTGGCCAATCAGGTGGATTTGGGGGATTATGGCTCGCGTGGACAGATTCGCACGGCCCTGCTTTCGCTCAAACTGGCCGAAGTGCAATGGATCCAAAACCGCTCGGGCGAGTGGCCGGTGATTTTGCTCGATGAGGTGATGGCCGAACTGGATCAACAGCGCCGCGTTGATTTGCTAAAATATATTCATCAGACCGAACAGGTATTCTTTACCACCACCGATTTGAACCTGTTTCCCCCCGAATTTGCCGCCTCGGCTGAGATCTGGCAAGTGGCGGCTGGAACTGTGAAAACTCGTCAGGAGGAATGAATGCCCGTCAAACACGTTAGCGATGTTGAAGCCAAAGCGGTGCTCTCTGGCAAAGGGACCACCATTCAGGTGTTGATTTCCTCTCAGGAAGGGCCTCACTTTGCCATGCGTCGCTTTGTGATGCAACCCGGTGGAGGAATGCCACGTCATACCAACACCGTGGAGCACGAACAATATGTGCTGCGCGGCGAAGCGATCATTACGATCGAACAGGAGACCTATCGTGTCAAGGCAGGTGACGTGGTCTTCATCCCCGAAGGCGCCGTGCATTCCTACCAGAATGTAGGCAACGAGCCGTTTGAATTTCTGTGCATTATCCCCAATAAAGAAGACAAGATCACAATTGTGGATGAAGCCTCTTGTTGAAGAGAAGGCACTGGGCTAAAGTGGTATTTTAGTCGGCATGCCTGCCTTGCGCGGATATTTGTTGGGCGTAGCTGCCACTTTTTCGACGAGGATCAGGTAACGATCATCCGCTACCCCCGGCAGGCTGACCGGAATCAGTTGCTTGATCTTACCGCCCAAAATTTTCAGTGCCTTTTCTGCTGCCTGGGCCTCGGCCGGCCCGCTTTCGCCTTTTTGTGCCAGCATCATGCCGCCAACTTTTACCAGCGGCAAAAGATATTCCCCCAACACGTTCAAGTGTGCCACCGCGCGCGCCACGGCCCAATCGAATTGCTCGCGGTATTCCGGGCGTTGACCGAGGTCTTCGGCCCGTGCCTGAATGACCTCCACGTTCTCCAACCCCAACACACGCACGACATGCTGGCAAAACATAGCCTTTTTCCCCACCGATTCGACCAACGTCACGTGCATGTTTGGATACAAAATCTTGAGCGGCAGCCCCGGAAACCCTGCCCCTGTGCCTACGTCAATCAGGCGTGCTGGCGGGTTGGCTTTCCACGCCAGCACACAGGAAAACGAATCGAGAAAGTGCTTGGTGCGAATTGCCTCCGCGTCGCGGATCGCTGTCAAATTGAATTTTTGATTCCATTCCAGCAACTCGCGCTCATAGGTGAGGAATGCCATGACCTGTCGCCCGGTCAGATGGATGTTGAAGAGGGCCTGTGCCTCGCGGACGAGTTTTTCCATGATGTGAAATTATACCTTGCGGACAGGGGAGCTGTCCAAGACCTCCGAGGCCTTGCTGACCTCGGAGGTCTCTTTAGATTTTGAATCCCGCTTTATTCTTTTTTCTCAGGCGCTGCGCTTTGCCGGACTTTCGGTTTGATCCAGCGTCGGACGAGGGCGCGGCCGCCCAGGAAGACCAGGTACAACGGCAGGGCGATGGTCACCAGCACCGGCACGGTGAAGAGCACAAAACGGATCAGGAAGCGGACAAAGCCTTGCAGGTAGAAGACCAGGTCTTGAATGGCTTCTTTGGCCCAACCGCTGATCTTCCAGCCGCCGACTTCAATCGGTTGCACCGAGACCTCGGCCACGATGTGCACGCTGATCGCCGAAAGCGCCGCCGACTCTTCGTAGTATTTGACCTGCCCTTTGATTACCTCAATCTGTTCGCGAATGCTGGTGAGCTGATTGAAGACCGCCAGCACATCTTCGGTTTTCTCGGCTTTTTCCATGATCTTGAGCAATTGCGCTTCGGCGGCCTCCAGGTTCTTCAGACGAGATTGCAAATCCACATACTCAGCCGTGACATCTTGACTGGTTTGGTTTTGGGTGGGTACATCTACCACATCGGCTTTGATTTTCTCCAGGGCCTCGTTTAACCGGTTGGCCGGGACACGTATCATTACCTGCGCTTCGGGCACTTTTACCCCGTTGACCACAGTCTGATACAGGTTGGCCGTGACCACGTAACCGCCCATCTCTGCGGCCATTTTCTCAATGGCACTCACTCGTTCTGCCACAT
>JBMFPJ010000096.1:0-6932 GCA_049969175.1 Anaerolineae bacterium
TCGTGCGCATCTGGCCCGCAGCCTGCCGGTGGAAGATCTGGCGGCTTCTTTCCAGGCGGCGGTGGTAGAGGTGCTCTTTACCAAGACCCTGAACGCGGCACGTGAATTTGGCGTAAAGGAGATCCTGGTTGCCGGCGGCGTTTCGGCCAACCGTGCCTTGCGCCAGGTGTTCCAGTCGCAGCAGGAGTTCCCGGTTCGCTTCCCGCCGCTTTCGCTGTGTACCGATAATGCCGCCATGATTGCCGCTGCTGGTTACTATCGTTTTGCCCTGGGACACACCTCCACCTTGGACATGGATGTGCAACCCACCTGGCCACTTTCTCTCTCGGTTGCCGCTTAAAACGCAAACCCCGTTCTGGACTGGCCCAGGGTCCATACGGGGTTTGTAGAGGAGAATGCACCTCTCATTATACGGATGCGCTTAAATAGAAAATGAAAGAATCCTGAAAGCAAAATAAGAGTTTTTCGGCCGCATTTTAAGCGGCCTTTTATTTTCTAGCCTGAGGGGAGTTCGGGAGAAGTCACTGAAGTCATGGCAAGGGGCGAATCTGCTCTTGTCCCACTGGCGCTTCACACACCCCATCCCGTGGGATAGCCTTTCGAGGCTATCTGGCAGGCCGGGGGCGGATATCCATACTTTTGCCCTTATCCCGATTATGGCAGGTTGGTGAGCTGAATCTCCACCAGCCGATCATGACCGGCCAGGTCTTTATGCAAGTGAATTTCTGCCTCGGAAAATGTGTCGTAAGCCAGGGAGAGGGCACGGCTACCCTGAGAGGCCTCAATTTCAAGCATGATCCGGCCACCGGGTTTGAGCCACCGCGGGACAACAGTCAACAAGCGCCGAATGAGATCGAGACCGTCCTCGCCGCCGTTGAGGGCGAGAGTGGGTTCGCGGCCGTAGATGGGCAGGCAACGCAACGTTTGAGTGGGAAGGTAGGGTAAATTGGCACAAATCAGATCAAAATGTAAGGCGGTGGGCAACCCGTGGGGTGGTGGGGGAAGTAAATCACATTGAAGGAAATCAATGCGTTGATGCAGACGGCTGTTACGAGCATTTTGCCGGGCGATGCGAAGAGCGGGGTAGGAAATATCGGTGGCGAGCAGGCGCGCCGTGGGCAGGTGAGTGGCGATGGCAATGGCAATGCAACCACAACCGGTGCCCACATCAACCACGCGTGGGCGGGGACGCTCGTTAGCATGGGCCTGCAGCCAGCCAATGGCGCGCTCTACCAGCAATTCTGTTTCGGGGCGTGGAATGAGTACATCGGGCGTGACCACAAAATCGAGGCCGAAAAATTCCCAATGGCCGAGCACATAGGGGAGGGGCTCCCCGCTTTCCAGCCGCGAAAGAGCCTGATGCAATTTTTCCAATTCGGGAGTGGATAGGGAGGCTTCGGGGTGCGCCAGCAACCAGCTGCGCGGCTGTTGGGCAATATGAGCTAGTAAGACCTGAGCGTCCAGGTAGGGAGTATCGCTTTTCAGGCGCGAAGCAGTGAATTCCAGCAGAGCACGGATGGTGGGCGGGGGTTCGTTAATCATCATCCACGGTCGCGGCAGCCAGGCGTTCGGCCTGATCGCGGGTGGCCAGCTCTTCAATGAATTCATCCAGGGCGCCATCCATCACGGCAGGCAGGTTATAGGACGAAAGCCCAATGCGATGATCGGTCACCCGGTTTTGTGGATAATTGTAGGTGCGAATTTTTTCCGAACGTTCACCGGTTCCTACTTGCGAGCGGCGGGTTTGTTCCAGCTCAGCCCGCCGTTTTGCTTCTTCCATCTCGTACAGGCGAGCGCGCAAGATGCTCATAGCGCGCATTTTATTTTGCAACTGCGAGCGTTCGTCCTGGCAGGTGACGACCATACCGGTTGGCTTATGATACAGGCGTACCGCTGTCGAGTTCTTCTGCACGTTTTGTCCACCTGCGCCGGAAGAACGATAAACTTCAATCTCAATATCGCTATCGGGGATGTTGATTTCCACTTCATCCACCTCAGCTAGCACAGCCACGGTCGCCGTGGAAGTGTGAATGCGCCCCTGCGCTTCGGTAGCCGGCACACGCTGCACGCGGTGCACGCCCGATTCGTATTTGAGCTTCGAGTAAGCCCCTTTCCCGCGAATTTCAAAGATCACTTCTTTGTAACCGCCAATGCCAATCGAGCTTTCAGAAAGGATTTCCGTCTTCCAACCCTGATTCTCGGCATAGCGGGTGTACATGCGGAACAAATCCGCGGCAAACAAGGCTGCCTCGTCGCCGCCGGTGCCTGCCCGAATTTCCATGATGACGTTTTTCTCGTCGCGCGGGTCGCGGGGCAACAGCAATGATTTGATCTCTTTTTCCAGGGCCTCGAGCTTCGGCTCCAGGCTTTCGATCTCCGCCTCGGCCAGGGTGCGCAGCTCCGCTTCTTCCTCGGACTGCAGGATATGCCGCGCTTCCTCCAGGCTTTTCAATGCCTGACGGTATTCACGCGCCTTCTCGACAATTGGCTCCAGATCCACGCGCTCTTTGTTGATCTCCGCCGCTCGCTGATAATCATTGCCGGCCTCAAGCAATTCCTGTGCAAGCTGTTCGTAACGGTTTTCAATCCCTTGCAGTTTTTCTAGCATACCAGACCTTTTCCGTGAATCACTGCCTTCACGGCTTTCTTCATTTTGAATAAATTTTGGCAAGTGAGCCGTGCAATTATATCAGAGGCTATTGTCATGGGCCGAACAGCCAGAAGGACTCAAGACAACAACCTTCGCGAGCTGCATCTGCAAATCGGCAGTGTCTAAAATCTGCTGAGCATCGACAGCACCATGGAAAGAATCAACAGCAACGAGAATACCGCAAAGATCACCTGTGTTGTTCGGCGCTGACGTGCCTCACGGCTTAATTTGTTTTTCGTCTCTTTTTTACTCATCGGATACACACCTTATTGAAATCATTCTGACTGATCTTACGCACTTTTCCGCTACCACGACGCATCCTTCTCGTATGGGGATTCACCTCAGAAAATGCGAGATGAATCTCGCTCCACGGCGTAAGGTGAGTTACTCAAGCACCTGTCGCACCACGCGCTCTAATTCTTCGACGGTGACTGGCTTGGTTACATATCCGTTGGCGCCCAATTGCAGGGCGCGATCTACGGTGACATCGGCAGCCTCGGTGGAAAGCATGAATATGGGGAGCGTCTTCCACTCTTTGCGTTTTCGCAAAAATTCCAGCAAATCCAGGCCGCTCACTTCGGGCATGTTAATATCCAGAATCATCATATCCGGACGCTT
The DNA here is from genome assembly GCA_049969175.1 of Anaerolineae bacterium. Classification (GTDB taxonomy): domain Bacteria; phylum Chloroflexota; class Anaerolineae; order Anaerolineales; family Villigracilaceae; genus DAOUAN01. Next base: position 3,269 of record JBMFPJ010000096.1, read on the forward strand.
GCCCGCGAGCAGAGCCTGCGCCGCTGAACGCGCGTTGAAAAAAGTTAGGACCTCGCAATCAAGTAGCTTGAGCATCAAGCTGACCGCGCGAGCCATTTCTTCATCGTCATCCACAATCCAGACTTGTTTCATCCCAGGTTTGCCTTCAGGTTTTCAGCGGCGCTCCGGGTCATGCCCGGAACGGCGGCCAGTTCTTCCACGCTGGCAGCTTTAATCTTATCAATCGAGCCGAAATGTTTCAAGAGGGCCTTACGCCGCGCGGAGCCGATGCCGCTGATCGTCTCCAGCTGAGAAGCCAGCCCCAGCTTGCTGCGCCGCTTGCGGTGCGCTGTAATGCCAAAACGATGGGCCTCGTCGCGAATCCGTTGCAGCAAGTGCAGCCCCTGCGAGTGCCGCGGCAACAAGAGGGGGACAGATTGCTCTGGTAAGTACAGTTCCTCGTGTTGTTTGGCCAGCCCGGCTACCGGTACTTTCCCTTTCAGCCCAAATTTCTCCAGGACTCGCACCGCGCGTCCCAATTGACCTTTGCCACCATCAATGATGATCAGATCGGGCAGAAACGCAAACGCCGCATCGGGGTGGGACCCGGGCTGGTCCGCCGTTTCCTGAGCCGCCTGCCAGCGTCGGAAGCGCCGCGTGAGCATCTCCTCCATCGAAGCGAAATCGTCCGGCGCGCCGCTTACGCTTTCAATGTTGAACCGCCGATATAGTTTTTTATCCGGCATGCCCTGGCTGAAAACCACCATCGCCCCCACGATGGCTGTGCCTTGCGTGTTGGAGATGTCGTAGCATTCGATACGGTTCGGCGGCGCCGGCAGGTGGAGAGCAGCCTGTAACTCGGCCAGGGCCTGTTCTTGTTTGTGGCTGTCGGCTTGCCATTGTGCTCGCAAGGCTTGCAGGGTCTCGGCGGCGTTTTCGGCAGCCATTTGTACCAGTTCATGCGGTTGACCCTCTTTCGGCACCAGGATTTCCACCTTTTGCCCGCCTCGCCGTGAGCGTAGCCATTGGCCGATGATTTTGGCTTCTTCAATCTCCTGGGGCAGCATTAATTGCTGGGGAACGGTGGCGGCTTCGGTATAAAATTGTTTGATGAATTGTGCCATGATCTCGGCATCGGCGGCATCCTCCGTGCCCTCTAGCACAAAGTATTCTCGTCCGATCAATTTCCCGCCGCGGATGAAGAAGACCTGGACACAGGCCTCGCCATCGGAACGTGCCATGGCCAGCACATCCGAATCGGTGGAATGATTGGCAAAGACCACTTTCTGGCGTTCGATAATTGCCTGGATGGCGCGAATCTGATCGCGTAGCGCAGCGGCCTTTTCAAAGCGAAGATCCTCGGCGGCCTGTTCCATTTCCCGCTGCAGGCGTGTAAGCACCTCCTCGCTGTGCCCTTCCAGGAAGCCCATCAAGTCGGAGATCATTTGACGGTATCCGGCCTGGGTGATGGCGCCAATACAGGGCGCAGTACACAGCTTGATGTCGTAGTAGAGACACGCTCGCTTGTCCTGACCAGTGATCTCACGGTCACAGGTCAGGTAAGGGAAGATTTTACGCAGCACATCCAGAGTCTGATATACGGCCCAGGCCGAGGTGTAAGGCCCAAAGTAACGCGAACCGTCGTTGACCATTTGCCGGGTGACGGTCACTTTGGGGAATGGATCGCTCCAATGAACCTTGATGTAAGGATAACGTTTATCATCCTTGAGGCGCACATTGTATTTGGGGCGATGTTTTTTGATCAGGTTCATCTCAAGGATGAGCGCCTCGAGTTCCGAACTGACCACGATCCATTCAATATCGGCAATTTCACGCACCAGGCGGCGCGTCTTGGCGTCGTGACTGGCATCGGCGTGAAAATACGAGCGGACGCGATTCCTTAAACTGATGGCTTTGCCGACGTAGATAATCTTCCCCTCGGCATTTTTCATCAGGTAGCAACCAGGTTTGGCGGGTAACGTTGCCAGAATTCGTTGCAAATTTTCAGAGATTTCCATCAGGCTGATTTTAATCCAGCGATGACCGCGAGGAAAGGTGCATGGGTAATTGATGTTGGGACGTATCTATTCAAGCATGTCATTGCGAGTGGCGCGAGGCACTACTCGCAATGACATCTGCAATCGTCTTTTCTCTATGCGCGTGTTTTGAAATTCATGTTCCAACCACAGATGAACACAGATAAATTGGATTTACTAAGGTAATTTCACCCCGTTTTTCTTCAGAATGGGTGTTCATCTATTATGGTAAACCCCGATTTATAAAACACGCTCTATGGCTGAATAGTTACGTTGGGACAGAATTCGGACAAGCGTAAAAAGGACATCGGCGGCGCCTCCGCACTCCGCACGGGGATAAACCCCCGTGCTACGCCTGCGAACCCCGCTGAAGCGGGATGCGAGGCAGGCTTTCCAATCTGAACTTTCGATCTTTCGATCGAAGAATTGGATTTTTCCTCGCTTGAAGTTATAATCGGCCGATGTCTATGAACCTCTTAGAAGAACAACTGGCTGACTTGTTGCGTAGCCGTGGGTTGACCCTGGCTACGGCTGAATCCTGTACCGGCGGCCTGATCGCCGACCGAATTACTAATGTGCCCGGATCCTCCGCCTATTTTTTGGGCGGTGTGGTCGCCTATGCCTATGAAGCCAAGGTGACCTTGTTGGGAGTCTCCTGGGAGACGCTCAAGGCGCACGGAGCGGTCAGCCGGGAGACGGTGCTGGAGATGGCGCGTGGAGCCCGGCATATCCTGGGAGCCGAGCTTGCCGTGAGCGTGAGCGGAATTGCCGGCCCAGGCGGCGGTTTGCCCGATAAACCCGTGGGCACCACCTGGATCGGCCTGTGCACTCCGCGGGGAGAATGGGCACGCAAATTCGTTTGGCAAAGCGATCGCCGGGGCAACAAACTGCTTTCTGCCGATGCTGCCCTGCAACTGCTCATTGATTACCTGACCAATCAGCTGACATGAACCCTGTTGTGCTCCTTTCAGCCGATGCCGAATGGCAGGCCGTACGGCAGCTTTTGCCTGGTCTGCATTTGCAGCCCTCCCCTTTTGGCGAAAATGGCTTTCTCTCCCTCGGCGGGCAGCGGGTTCGCTTTTTTCATGGCGGCTGGGGGAAAATCTCTGCCGCGACCACAACGCAATATGTGATTGACCATTTCCACCCAGACCTTACGCGCGGTCAGTGACCTGGTAGGGGCCAGCGGGGGAGAAGCGTATGGCAATTACGAGTTGTTCCTGGCTCGCACGCAGGAGATTATGGCCCGGTTGTTGGAGCAGTTACCTGCCTGGCTCAACCTTGCCAAACAGAAAAACTTCTGAGCATCTCTTCGCTCGGGATAAACCCCGCCGCTGAAGCGGGATGAGGCGGCCTGGGCCGCCTTCGTAACGTTAGCCCGCCGGTTGATCGGCTTCGGCGATCTGGAGAATGCGACTAGTCAATTTTTTTGAGCGTGCAACCTCTCCCGTTCTTCCTCGATGACCTTTTCTTCCAGTTTCTTGAACAGCGGGGTCGGCTGGTTGAGTTTTCGTCCAGGCTGTAGCACACTGGGCTTCCATTGCGCCCCGTTTACCCCTCTGTAGCGTAAAACGGTGTGCTCGCCGAGGGCATCCTGTACGGTTTCAGTGTACTGTTCGCCGAAGAGGGGCACTTCATAACCGAAGGAG
>JBMFPJ010000097.1:0-6884 GCA_049969175.1 Anaerolineae bacterium
CTTCCCACCATGCATGGCTTGCCTGCCCCGGCGAAATCCATCCCCTTCAACCTCTCTCTTCCGTAGCAAGCAACAACCAAATTTAGAATTGCTGTGATAGAACGCGAAGGATAGACAAATCCTGATAATGCTGCTATACTGACTTCACTGGATTGACTTTTACTGCCTCTGGCAGTTTGTTTAGCAAATTCGCACTTGGTTGAAAACCCCTGGCGAGGCAGTCAGCAGGGGTATTTTTATATGTGGGTAACAACACTGCATCGAGTAGGATGAAGAACATCGAGATTTTTCGATGGAATTCGCAGAAATTCGATGCAAAAATTGCCAATAAAACCTGTTTACCCGCAAATCCAAAAAAATGACTTTTTCCGCCCTGGGCGGATAAAAAAATTTCAAGAGGTGTACATCCTATATGAGTAAGTTTCATAAAAAATTGAGAATCATTCCCCTGGGTGGGTTAGGGGAAGTAGGGAAAAACATGATGGCCTATGAATACGGCAACGAGATTCTGGTCGTTGATGCCGGCATCATGTTCCCTGAAAACGACATGCTGGGGATTGACTATATCATTCCTGATTATCAATACCTGCTTGACAAAGTAGATCGCGTTCGCGCCATCGTCATCACCCACGGGCACGAAGATCACATCGGCGCCATTCATCATGTGCTAGCGCAGATCCCCGCGCCGGTCTACGCCACACCGCTGACACGCGGCCTGATCGAGGCCAAACTGGCTCGCAACAACGGTCAGTTAAAAGCCACGCTGAATACCGTCCAGGCAGGGGAGAAAATTCAAATCGGCGCGTTTACAGTGGAATTTTTCCACGTTTGCCATTCCATCCCCGATGCAGTCGGGTTGGGCATCACCACCCCTGCCGGTCTGGTCGTTCACATGAGCGATTTTAAGTTCGACCACACTCCCGTCGATGGCTGGCCCACAGATTACGCCAAACTCGCCGAGTTCTCGCGCCGCGGCGTGGATCTGCTGCTCTCGGACTCGACCAACGCCGAACGTCCCGGCTGGACGCCCTCCGAAAGGGTAATCGAGCCGGCTCTGGATCAGGTCTTCAGCCAGGCAAAAGGACGCATCATCGTGGCCACGTTCGCTTCGCTCATCTCGCGCGTTCAACAGGTAGCCGATGCCGCCATGAAGCATGGCCGCAAGATGGCCATCGTTGGCCCCAGCATGGTGGATAACGTCAAAATCGCCCGCAAAATGGGATACCTGAATATCCCCGATGAAGCGATCATCCCTCTCGATCAGGCCTTGAACATGCAAGATCACAAAGTGGTCTTGATGTGCACCGGCTCGCAGGGCGAACCCTCCTCCATCATCGGGCGGCTCTCCACCGGAACGAATTGGCAATTTGACCTCAAAGCAGGCGACACCGTCGTACTTTCTTCTCACCCCATCCCTGGCAACGAAGAACTCATCAGCAAGACGATTAACCGTCTGTTGCGCCGCGGGGCCGAGGTCATTTACGATTCTATTGCGCCCGTGCATGTCTCCGGGCATGCCAGCCAGGAAGAACAAAAATTGCTCATCAACCTGGTGCGTCCCAAACACTTCATGCCCATTCACGGGGAACTGCGCCATCTACGCCGACACGCCGACCTGGCCAAACAGGTGGGCATCGCCCCCGAAAACATCGTCGTCGCCGAGAACGGACAAGTCGTTGAACTGGCTGGCGGAAGCATTCGCCTGGCCGAACGCATTCCGGGTGGTTACATCTTCGTGGATGGTCAAAGCATCGGCGATATTGATCACGACGTAATGCGCGAGCGCGAACAACTCGCCCGCAACGGAATCTTCCTCATCGACCTGAGTCTGGACAAACGCTCCGGCCGCCTGCTACACGAACCAGAGATCATCACCCGCGGCTTTGTCACTCCCGAAGATGCCGAAACCCTGATCCCCGAAGTGCGCAAACGCGTCATGTCGGTCATCCAAAACAACGGGCAAGACATCGAAAAAGAGATCATCAACGCCGTAAAGAGCTATCTCTACCAGGAGACCAAACGACGCCCCATGGTACTGGTCACCCTGAGCAGAGCCTGATTCCCCCACACGTCACATAAAAGGGATGCGGCGAACACCCCAAAACACACAGCGACCGTCTGAATCAGGCGGTCGCTGCTGCTTTTTTGCCCAAGCGAGGCATTTTCACGGGGTAAATTTCAAATCAAACAAGCGCAGATTCAAATCCAAAATATCCAGAGTTGATTTTTTGTGCAAGCCAATAAAAAGAGAACGGGGCAGATTGACCACCTGAGCTGGCAAACTCACCGCATTAATCCGCGAACGCACATTATTTCCCTCTATCTTCACACTAATCTGATAGGTGTACGGAGAATTTGGTCCAAAAGCGGTATTCACCCGTAATTGTGACCAGGGAAAACTGGCAAATACGTCATTTGGATTATCTTTATAGATGCGCACTTCACCGCTTTGCGGCTGAAAGGCAAAAATCAAAGCATGCCCCATGGGGAGAGGATCATTGGAAAACGCCAGCCAGAACTCCCCACCCAATACACTGACCGTCCGCACCGTTAGTGTGACTGTTCCCCCCTCCGGCGGAAGCGGAGCCGCAATGCCATAAATGCCCAACGGGCGGAATTTGCTCAGCCCGAAGAACAGTGTATCCCCAGAAGTGACCATTCCCAATTCGGGCAAGCTGGAAAAACTACACTTCCCCTGACTCAGCGGCTTCGGCGCAAAAGAAGCATCATCACTGACCACCGTCCAGCCATCCAGGCACGAAAAAGAGGGCGGAACATACACCGGCAGCGGCGTCTCGGTCGGCGTAAACGCTAAGGGCGTCTCCGTCGGCGGGAGAGGAGTAAACGTCATCGTGGGCGTGAGCGAGGGTTCAGGCGTAAACATTGGCGCAAATGTCGCCGTAGCAGGCGCAACCGTCGGCGTCGGTGTCTTCTCCAATCTGGCCATAATCTGCGGCAAATTGGTGATAAATGTAGTAATTATCGAACCAATCACGGTAATTACCGCTACCACCACCGCCGTATCTTGCCAGACACTTCTCTTTCCACCTGATGAGGGCATCTCGCTCATTGCTACTCCTCGCGCCATCCATTTTTGCCACGCAAAGGCACAAAAGCGACCGATAACTCCACTTGTTTTTTATACTCCTCCCCCTCTCGCTCCCACACCTCCAGCAGCTGATCGCCGCGGCTGCCCACCGGCAACACCAGCCATCCGCCATCGGCCAGTTGTGCCAGCAACGCAGGCGGCACCTTTGGCGCAGCCGCCGTGACAATAATGCCATCATAAGGTTGCGCCTCAGGCCAGCCCAACGAACCATCTCCCTGATGACAATACACATTGGGGTAAGCCGCCAAAAGCGCGGCTGCACGCGCGGCAAGCGGAGGAATCATCTCCACCGTATGCACCTCTCGCGCCAGGTGCGCCAGGATCGCCGCCTGGTACCCCGAACCAGTGCCCACCTCCAGCACTCGCTCATGGCCTTTCAACCGCAGCATATCCGTCATGAAGGCCACAATAAACGGCTGAGAAATCGTCTGCCCAAAACCGATTGGCAAGGGGCCATCAGCATACGCCAGATGGCGCACTTCTTCTGGCACGAACAAATGACGCGGTACAACCTTCATCGCCTCCAGCAGGCGCGGATCGCGGATGCCGCGGCGCATGATCTGCTCAACCACCATGCGGTCTCGTTCAGATTCATAAAAGTCCATCCATTTTATTTTAGTGCAAATCAGGCAAAAGGTATTACTTTTTGCGCAATCAAGCGGTCAATTTTCCCCATCGGATACGATGACAAATCGGGCACCGCCACCCAGGTCAGGCGTTCATCTTCGGGAATCGAAAGCGCCTCGCAGCGAAAAGCGTAAACGGACACCCGCAGATGAGTGTACGCATGATGAATCACCCCCAGCGGTTCACCCACCCGGACCCTCAGGCGGTATCCCGTTTCCAGGGCGGCTACCATCTCCCTGGCCGGATCGCCTTCCACCGCGCCGTTGGGGAATTCCCACATCCCGCCCAGCAGACCCTGCGAGGGGCGGCGAGCGAGTAACACCCGCCCGGCGAGCAGAATCACGCCGGCTGCCCGCTTTTGATGCGGGACAACAGCTTTGGGCAGGCGCACTGGCCTCTGCTCTTGCATGCCCACCTGCCGCGCCCGACAGAGATCTACCAGCGGGCAAAGCCCACAACGCGGTTTTTTAGGCAGGCAAATCATTGCTCCCAAATCCATCAATGCCTGGTTAAAATCACCTGCCTGCCCAGCGGGCAAGTGTTCCGCGGCCAGCTGCCACAACAACCGCTCCCCCCCGGGCGAATCGACCGGCTCGGCCACATCAAACACACGTGCATACACCCGGCGGATATTGCCATCCAGGGCCGGAACATCCAGGCCAAAGGCAATGGAGGCAATCGCCCCCACGGTATAGGGACCTACCCCTGGCAGGGAACGCAAAGATTCAGGGTCGGAGGGCAGTTTTCCGCCGAATTTTTCCATCACAATTCTGGCCGCAGCATGCAAATTACGTGCTCGGCTGTAATAGCCGAGTCCCTCCCAGGCCTGCAACACCTCCTGCTCCGAGGCCTGAGCCAGCGCCGCAACGGTAGGGAAGCGCGCCAACCAGCGCTCGAAATAAGGGATCACCGTCTCCACGCGCGTTTGCTGGAGCATGATCTCTGAAACCCACACCGCGTACGGATCGGGGTGGCCGCGCCAGGGGAGGATTCGGCCATTTTGGCGGTACCAGGCTAAAAGTCGGGCAGCGAGGCGAGAAGTGGACATGAGGAGAGGAGAGCAAAATGCACGGCGCGACTCTCCCAGCGAGAGAGCCGCGCCTGGTTGGACCATCTGCTTGAGCCGGCCTTAGAACTGGAATCCACCTTTGGCCGGCACGACTTTGTAAGAGTAGTTTTTGACGAAGCCGAACAGACGATCTTGCAATTCGCTCCATTCAGCGGAGGAGAGAATGCGCCGTGCCTGGGCCGCGCTTTCGGCCAGCAGGGCAACTTGAATTTGGGGATAAGCGCCGTAAATCGTCGCCCAGGCCTCTGCCGGCTGAAACCCCAGTCGTTGGACGCCGGGGATGAATTCGCCAACCACAAATTCGAAGTATTCCTGATCGTGTTCGGCGGAAATATCCCACGTCATCAGCACTTTGACTGCCATAGGATTACCCTTTCTGGTATTCCAAAACTACCACATGCGTTTCTTCGGGCAGGTTGCTGCGGGTCACTTTCAGGGAGGGTTGCGTTTCAGGTTTATTTAATCCCATTTCTTTGAGAAATTTGTTGAGCGCTTCGAGTTGCAGTTTGCTATCGGGTGTGGCGTAATGCATGGGGATGACGATAGCCGGTTCGAGTAGGCTGATCACTTCGGCTGCTTTGGCCGCGTTGAGCCCCCCGCCGCCCCCCACCGGCACCAGGGCCACGTTGACCGTCCCCAGCGCTTCGATTTCGGCCTGGGTGGGGACTTGTTTCAGGTCTCCCAGGTGAGCCACGGTAAGACCATCGTAATCGAAGACGTAGAGGGTGTTGCGTGTTTCGCCGTTTTTCTTCTTGCCATGACCATCCGTTTGAATGCCAGTGATAAACACTCCACCGATTTCAAATTCGCCGGGACCAGAAATGATATGGGCGACGCCTTTGACCGCCTCGATATAATTGTGGCCAGGCGCGTCATGGCTGACGGTGACGATATCTGCTTTGAGTTTGAGCGGTGCATAGCCGACGGTTTGGCTATCAAAGGGATCGGTCACAATGGTGGCCATGCTGCGCTCAACCAGCCGAAAACAAGAATGTCCATACCACGTAATTTCCATGAAGTAACCTCCAGCGGCTATTATACCCGACGGTAGTGGTAAACTTGATTTCTATGGACAAACAACGCACAATTGCCTATCTGGAAGCTCTTTTTGCTGTTGTCGTTTGGGGAGCCTCTTTCATTGCCACGAAAGTTGCGCTGAAAGATGTTTCACCGGTCACCATCGTCTGGTTGCGCTTTGCGATTGGGGTCGTTCTGCTCGGCATGGCTGTGACGTTGCGACGGCAATTTGCCCTACCGGTGCGCCAGGAGTGGGGCTATTTTGCCCTGCTCGGCTTTTTGGGCATTACCTTTCACCAGTGGCTGCAATCGAACGGTCTGATCACGGCTCAGGCCAGTACCACCGCGTGGATTGTCGCCACGACGCCGGTTTTTATGGCTCTGCTCGGCTGGCTGTTGCTCAAGGAACGGCTGGGCTGGTTGAAAATCGGCGGCATCGCCCTGGCCGCCTTTGGAGTGCTGCTGGTGGTGACAAAGGGCAATCTGGTCACTATCCTGCAGGGGAAATTTGGAGCGGTGGGCGATTTTCTGATTCTGATCAGCGCCCCCAACTGGGCGGTTTTTTCGGTCTTATCGCGGCGCGGGCTGAAAACTCATCCGGCTACCCGCATGATGTTTTTTGTGATGAGCCTGGGCTGGTTGTTCACCACGGTGCTTTTCTTTGCCGGGCCGGGCTTCTCTGAAATTTCGCGCTTGAGTCTGAACGGCTGGCTGGCGGTGCTCTTTCTGGGCCTGTTCTGTTCAGGGCTGGCGTATATTGCCTGGTATGATGCGCTGCAAGCGCTCTCGGCGGCGCAAACCGGGGTTTTCCTGTACATCGAGCCGCTGGTAGCCGTGCTGGTGGCGGCCATCATCCTGTCCGAAGCGATCACCTGGGCCTCCCTGTTGGGCGGCGCCGTAATTTTGTTCGGTGTCTGGCTGGTCAATCGCGCTCCGCAGAAAAAGGTGCATCATGTTGCAACCCCGTTGCACTCCCCAGGCGAGCGTTCAGCCGATTCCTGATGGCTTCCGGCTGAGTATTCCCGCGGGATCAGCGGGGGAATATCGCCTGGCGCAACTTGA
>JBMFPJ010000098.1:0-2544 GCA_049969175.1 Anaerolineae bacterium
ACCACCGAAACCTGTCTGGGTCGCATGGGAGGCACCTGTACTTTTACCGGGCGCGGCAGGCGGCTCAATCGGCGCATTTGTTGGTGGTCAATCACGCGCTGTTGCTTTCCGATGTAGCCACGGGCAGCAAGGTGTTGCCTGAATATGATTATCTGATTGTGGATGAAGCCCACCACCTGGAAGCGGCCACTACGAACGCTTTGAGTTTTCATTTTTCAGAATACGATATGGAACGTCTAATGAAAGAAGTGGGGGGCTCATCCACTGGCGTGCTCGGTAGCGTGTTGAGCGAAACCAACGGAGCGTTGCGCCCCTCAGATTTTGGCCTGCTCCAGCAAAAGGTCAAGCGCGCCACCGATCAGGCCTTCCGCCTGGAGCAATTCGCCAAACAGTTCTTCTACATCCTGGGGCAATTTGTGGATTCGCAACGCGAGGAAAATTCGTACAACAATTATGCCTGGCAAATGCGCATTCAGCCAGCCACCCGCACTCTGCCCGGCTGGGACGATGTCGAATTGGCCTGGGGGCAGATGGATGAGACCCTATCCCTGCTGGTCAATACGTTGAGTGAGCTGTACCAGGATGCCGCCTCGTTGTTCGATGGCGGCATGGAATCCATGGAAGATGTGATGGGTAATCTGAGCACGCTGATTCGCCGCATGAGTGAAATCGAAGCGATGCTAGCGAGCATGATGAACAAGCCTTCCAGCGAGATGATTTACTGGATTGAAGTCAATCCAAAAGGGGATCGCCTATCGCTGAATGCTGCCCCATTACGGGTCGGGCCTTTGGTCGAGAAATATCTCTGGCATGAAAAAACAAGCGTCATCCTGACTTCAGCCACTCTCACGGCCCACGGCGAATTTCAATACATTCGTAACGTCCTCTCGGCTAACGAGGCAAACGAGTTGCTCCTCGGCTCGCCTTTTGATTATGAATCCAGCACGCTGCTTTACATCGCCAACGATATTCCAGAACCGAATGCGCCCGGCTATCAGCAAGCCATTGATCGCAGCATTGTTCAGCTGGCAAAAGCCACCGGCGGAAGAATGCTGGTGCTATTCACTTCGTATGCCCAGTTGAAGCGCACCGCCCAATCCATTACCGCCCCACTGGCGCGCGAGGACATTTTCGTTCTCGAACAAGGCGAGGGAGCCTCGCCCAATGCTTTGCTGGATACGTTCAAATCGGCAGAGCGGGCCGTTTTGCTGGGTACTCGCTCTTTTTGGGAGGGCGTAGATGTGCCCGGCGAGGCACTTTCGGTCGTTGTCATCACCAAGCTGCCCTTCGATGTGCCTAACGATCCGATTATCGCCGCTCGTTCCGAGCTGTATGAAGACCCATTCAATGAATATTACCTGCCAGAGGCCATTCTCAAATTCCGCCAGGGTTTTGGCCGCCTGATTCGCACCGCATCCGATCGCGGCGTGGTCGCCATTTTCGATCGGCGCGTGCTGACCAAGCAATATGGCCGCCTGTTCCTGGAATCGTTACCTCCTTGCACTGCGCGGCAAGGAGCAGCCCAGCAATTACCACGCCTGGCCGCGCAGTGGTTGGGATTGTAAAGGCTCAGTTCTCTCTTGCATCGAATTTTCGTAGCGCGAAATTTATTCCGCAACCCAAAGCGACATGAATGCCGCGCTACAAAATCAGCCAGCAACCAGGCCAGCGCCACCTGGGCCGGGGTCGCACCGTGAGCAGCAGCGATAGCATCCATCTTTTCCAGCAAGGCAAAATTTTTCTCCGTCATCGCCCGTTTGCGTCCCTCGGCACGTTTGCTCGGCGGCAACGGCTGGCCAGGACGATACTTTCCGGTCAAGAAACCACCTGCCAGGGGGCTGTAGGGGATCACACCCAAACCATACGCCTGACATAGCGGGCGCAGTTCGCGCTCAAATTCTGCCCGCCAGAGCAGGTTGTAATGGGGTTGCAGGCAATCGTAGCGCACCAGGTTGTATTTATCCGAAACCCACAATGCCTGCATTAATTGCCAGGCCGCATAGTTAGAAGCACCAATGTAACGGACTTTTCCATGGCGGACAAGATCATCAAACGCCCGCAACGTCTCTTCGATGGGTGTGTCTTCATCTGGCCAGTGCGCCTGATACAGGTCAATGTAATCTGTTTGCAACCGACGCAGCGAAGCCTCCACGGCGTTCATGATGTGAACCCGGCTCAATCCCTGATCATTCGGGCCTTTGCCCATCTCGCCACGCACTTTGGTAGCCAGAACCACCTGGTCGCGCGGGATTTTGCTTTGCTTCAGCCAGTTGCCCAAATAGGTCTCGGCCACACCGCCAGGGTTGCCTTCCACCCACCTGGAGTAGATATCGGCGGTATCGAAAAAATTGATTCCGGCCTCGAACGTCGCTGAAAGGACGCGGTGAGAATCCGCCTCGCCCAGCGACCAGCCAAATTGCATGGTGCCCATGCACAAACGCGAAACCTTCAATCCAGTTTTGCCAAGATGTACGTATTCCATACGTTGCCTCCTAGCGCAATGATACTGTAAGAAACGCTTCCTGTTCCCATCGAGATCGGCGA
>JBMFPJ010000098.1:2554-6738 GCA_049969175.1 Anaerolineae bacterium
GCGATTCTTTCTCTGGCTATCACTGGTCAAGCATCTCTTCTCATGGCATAATAATCGCCATGAAAAATCGCCTACGCCTCCTGCTCCTCGGCCTTACCCTGGGGATCATTCTGGCCTGTGCACCGCTCGGGGCGCCCCCCATCTACACCCTCGCGCCCGAGCAAATTGCCTCCATCGTCGCCGCAACCGCCAACATCGCCGCGACACAAACCGCCGCGGCGCAACCCCTTTCCAGCGATACCCCCACACCCTACGTTACCCGCACACCCTTCCCTTCGCCGACTCCTACCGCCACCTTCCTGTTCTTCACCCCAACCCAACCGTTTACCCCAACTGAAACCCCTCTCCCTCTACCCACCGTCTGGCCCGACTGGACCACCGGTGACATTGTCACCTTCCCCAAAGGTTCCGGCGAGAACATCGGCGTTACTCGCTACTTTCGCATCTTGCAAAACGTCAAAGTCATCGTCACCCGCCTGAACGGCGTCAAATTGCGCCCCATCCCCAACAAAGCCCTGGGCGGAAAGTCCATGGCAGCCTACGGAGCAATCCTCACCCTGACTGGCTATTGGAATCGCAACCCCGACCTCGACTGGTCTTTCGTCAAGGTCATCGCGGCTGATGGCAAGCAATATTGGGTCGGCGGAGATGAAGGCTCAGAAATAGACCCGCAACGTTGCCTGCGTTTTTACACGCCGGAGACCCTCACCCCCTCCCCCACGGAAACCGCGACCATCACCCCTATCGTCTTTCGCACCCTGACTCCCTCGATCACACCCACCCCCTGAAAAATTGTGCCTCATGAATCAGACCAAACGCTGGCAAATCGCCGCTCCCATTACCCCTGAAGCCGAAGCAAATCTAAAGAGATTCCCCCCCATTTTGCGTCAAATTCTCTTCAACCGCGGCTACTCCACAGAAAGCGACGCTCTCGCCTTCCTCCACGCCGAAACGAACTTCAACACCGATCCATTTCAAATGCTCGGCATGGCCGAGGCCGTCGAACGCATCCGCTTCGCCCTTGACCACCACGAACCCATCGCCATCTACGGCGATTACGACGTGGACGGCGTCACCGCCACCGCTTTGATGGTCCAGGCCCTGCGCTCCCTGGGCGCCGAAGTCAAAGGTTACATCCCCAACCGTTTTGAAGAAGGCTATGGCCTGAACAACGATGCCCTGAGCGCACTCAAAGAAGAGGGAATCAGGCTGGTCATCAGCGTAGATTGCGGCATTCGTTCCCCCAACGAAGCGCATCATGCCCGGACGATTGGCCTGGACCTGATCATCAGCGATCACCACCACCCGGCCGATGGCCCCCTCCCGCCGGCTTACGCCGTAATCAACCCCAAACAACCCGGCGACCCCTATCCAGATAAAGACCTGGCCGGCGTTGGCATTGCCTACAAAATCATCGAGGCCCTTTTCTCCAAAGCGAGATCCCCTCTGCCCCTGGATGCCTTCCATGATCTCGTTGCCCTCGGCACAGTTTCCGACCTGGCCCCCCTGACCGGCGAAAATCGCGTCCTGGTGCACAAAGGGCTGCGCGCCATGAGCGAAACCCGGCGGCAGGGACTTTTCTCCCTGGCCTCGGTAGCCAATCTCTCACTCACCAAATTGACGGCAAGTCACATCGGCTTCGCATTGGGTCCCCGCCTAAATGCTGCTGGCCGCCTGAAAGAAGCCCTCGCCGCTTTTGAATTATTGACCACCAGCGATGTCTTCATCGCTGGCCAGCTGGCACAACAACTCGACCTGCAAAACCGCGAACGCCAGCGCATCACCCGCGAGATTCAGGCACAGGCTGAGCAAATCGCCCTGCGCGATGACCCGGACTCCTTTTTGCTCTTCGCAGCCGAGGAAACGTTCAATCCTGGAGTCATCGGCCTGGCCGCCTCCCGCCTGGTGGAAACGTATTACCGTCCGGCCGTGGTAGCCGCCAAAGGTTCCGAAGAGACGCGTGGCTCCTGCCGTTCAATCCCTGAATTTCACATCACCGAAGCACTCGATCAATGCGCTGACCTGCTGGTTCGGCATGGTGGACATGCAGCCGCTGCCGGTTTCACCGTCAAAAATGAAAACCTACCCGAACTAGTCTCCCGGCTCAAGGCCATCGCCGCAGAAAAATTAAAAGGACAGGAATTGCGCCCCACCCTGCGCGCCGACGCCGTCATCCCCCTGGCGCAGATTCGCCCCGAAGTGTACAAACTCCTCAGCTATCTGGAACCAACCGGCTACGGCAATCCCGAAGCCGTCTTCGTCTCGCGAAACGTGCGGGTAAAAAACGTCCGCCCCATTGGCAGCGATGGAACTCACCTGAAGCTCACCCTGCAAGATGAACAAGGAGTCATCCATGATGCTGTTGCCTGGCGCATGGGACACCTGGCCAAAGAGCTACCTTCCCTGGTGGATATTCTCTACACCTACGAAATCAATGAATACAATGGTCACACCGGCTATCAACTGAATTTGAAAGACATCAAACCAGCCGGTCAAGGCGATTAAATCCAAACGTCCCGAAGGATTTTTCCTTCGGGACGTTTCAAGAAGCGGGATCTTACTCGTAGCGCAAGGCTTCTACCGGTTCCAGGTTGGCTGCCCGGCTGGCCGGGTAAATGCCAAAAAACAACCCCACGGCCGCCGAGAAAAGCGTTGCCAGCAAAATGGCATCCAATCCCACCACCGGGTTGAAAGCCGTGCCGGTTGCCAGCGCAATCCGGCCGATGATAAACGAAATCAGCCAGCCCAGGCCAATGCCAATCAGCCCGCCGATCAAACTCAGCAAAGAGGACTCGGTCAAAAACTGGATCAAAATATCACGTTTGCGCGCTCCCAGGGCCTTGCGCAAGCCGATCTCACGCGTCCGCTCGGTGACCGAAACCAGCATGATGTTCATGATCCCGATTCCGCCCACCAGCAGAGAAATGGCGGCAATGCCACCCAGGAAAATCGTCAACACATTCGTAATGGTCTGTGCTGTAGAAAGAAAATCCTGCTGGGTGAAGATGGTAAAATCATCTGCTCCAACAGGCGTTTGATGGCGGGCGCGCAAAATCTGTGCCACTTCTTCCGCCGCCTGGGGCACTGCCTCGGCACTCACCGCCTGAACGAAGATCAAATCCACCTGGTCGCGCCCACGCTGAAGCAGGCGCACCTGTGCAGTTGTCAACGGGACCAGTACATTGTTATCCTGGCTGCCGAAAGAGCTCCCTCCTTTCGCTTCCAACACCCCTAAAACACGGAAAGGTTGCCCATCCAGGCGCACCACTTCGCCGGTCAGTCCCTCGCGACGGCCGAAGATCTTATCGGCCACTTCGGGCCCCAGCAAAACGACCGAAGCGCGTCCCAGCAAATGTTCTTCGGTGATTGGCTCCCCTTCTGCCACGCGGATATTGCGCACGGCAAAATAATCAGAAGTGACTCCATTGACCGTCGTCGTCACCTTTTGACCATTAGCCGTAACATCCACCTCTCCCCGCAAAATAGGGGCCACGTTCTGCACCGAAGGCGCCGCAAATGGGTCATCCAGGGCTTGGGCATCTTGCAACGTCAACGGTTTGGGGTTTCGCACCGAATTATCTTGCGAACCGCGAAAAACGAAAAGCAAATTCGTACCAATGCCACTAATCGAACCGGTAATAGATGCCTGCGCACCGTTTCCCACAGCGAGCATGGCAATCACTGCGGCCACGCCGATGACAATGCCCAAAACCGTCAGGCCTGAGCGCATCTTATTGCCGTTCAAACTTTCCAGGGCTTCAAGAATGGATTGGCTCAGATTCATGATTCTCCTCCAATAAACCATCACGCAAACGAATCACGCGCTGGGTTTGGGCGGCGATGTTCGGGTCATGGGTCACGATAATCAACGTGGTGCCACGCTCGCGATTGAGCGTGAGCAACAAATTCATGATCTCTTTCCCGACTTTGGAATCCAGGTTCCCCGTCGGCTCATCGGCCATGATAATAGCCGGGTTGTTGACCAATGCCCGGGCAATGGCCACACGTTGCTGTTGACCGACCGAAAGTTCCGTCGGCCGATGCAAAATTCGGTCCCCCAGGCCAACTGCCTCCAATGCCGCCCGAGCACGCTCGCGTCGCCCTTTTGTCATGCCGGCATAGCGCAATGGCAACTCTACGTTTCCCAGGGCGCTCATCCGCGAAAGCAGGTTGAAACTTTGGAA
>JBMFPJ010000099.1:0-6725 GCA_049969175.1 Anaerolineae bacterium
CACCCCAACCCTGAACCCTATGCCACGCCTTCTCCGCACCCCCGCCGATCTTAACGCCGCCGACTGGCGCACCCTCTACGATGGCTTTTCGGCCCCCATCTCCGAAGTGGACTGCGGCCGGAAATGCGCCCCCCACAACCCCAACGGTCAACCCTTCTGCTGCGACATCTGCCACGCCGTCCCGGCGGCCTACAACAGCGAATGGGACTTCTTGCGGCAGATAACCGACCTGTGGCATCCCTACCGTCCCGAAGAATGCGCCTCACCCCCAGAAACCGAAGCCGGGCGCGCCGTCACCGAGCTGAATCTCCCCTCGGGCATGGTCCCGCTCGCCTGTCTCGGAGCGACGCGCTGCCAGCGCCCGAATCGCCTGCTCAGCTGCCGCGCCTTCCCCTTCTTCCCCTACATCACCAGCGATTACCGCTTCCTCGGCCTGAGCATCGAATGGGAATTTGCCGCCGTCTGCTGGGTAATCAGCAACCTGGGTCTCGTCAGCCCAATCTACCGTCAACAATTTTTGCGCACCTTCGACTACCTGCTGGCCACCTTCGATGACGTTTTTGAAAGCTACGCCGCTCACTCTGAACGCCTGCGAGCGCATTTTGCCGCCCAAAAACGACGCTTCCCCCTGCTCCATCGCAACGGCGGCGCTTACCTGGTCAGCCCGCGCAGTGAACGTTTACACCCTGTCGCCCCGGAGAACCTGCCGCGCTACGGCTTCTACCAGCACCCTGGCAGTATCCATCGCTGACAAATTCACCGCCCGGATGTAGAATAGGCTGAAATTGAGCCGGGCTGGAAAGCCTGCCCCTGAACCCTGAAAAGTCGGAGACCCCATGAACTACCCTCCTGAACCTTTCCGCATCAAAGTTGTTGAACCTATTCGTCTCATCTCACCGCCGGAACGCGAAGCCGCGCTGAAAAAGGCTGGCTACAACCTCTTCGCGGTGCGAGCCGAGGACATTTTCATTGACCTACTGACCGACTCCGGCACCGGTGCCATGAGTCATGACCAGTGGGCCGCCCTGATGCGCGGCGACGAATCATACGCCGGAGCTCGTTCCTACTTCCGCTTGGCGGAAGCCGTGAAAGACATCTTTGGCTTCCGCTTTTTTGTCCCCACTCATCAAGGTCGTGCCGCCGAGAACATCCTGGCTGCCTGCCTGGTCAAACCTGGCCAGTACGTCCCCTCCAACATGCACTTCGACACTACCGATGCCAACATCCGTGCTCGTGGTGGCCGTCCCACCAATCTGGTGATTGATGAGGCCTTCGATCCGGCCAACCCCCATCCCTTTAAAGGCAACATGGACATCACCAAGCTCAAGGCCTTCATTGAGAAAGTTGGGGCGGAAAAAATCCCTTTTGGGATGATGACCGTCACCAACAACGCCGGCGGCGGCCAGCCCGTCTCGATGGCCAATTTGCGCGCCGTGGCCGAGACGTATCACGCCTACGGCATCCCCTTTTTCATTGACGCTGCCCGCTATGCCGAAAACTGCTACTTCATCAAATTACGCGAGCCGGGCTACGAGAACAAATCGGTGCTGGAAATCGCCCGAGAAATGTTTGCCCTGGCCGATGGCATGACCATGTCGGCCAAGAAAGATGCCATCGTCAACATCGGCGGCCTGCTATGCATGAACGACGAGACGCTCTTCCAAAACGTGAAGAACGAGCTCATCCTGCGCGAGGGGTTCCCCACCTACGGTGGACTTGCCGGTCGTGACCTGGACGCCATGGCGGTCGGTCTTTACGAGGGACTGGACGAATCCTACCTTAGTTACCGCCTGGCCCAAACGGCCTACCTGGCCTCGCGGCTGAACGAGGCGGGCATTCCCACTATCCAACCCGCGGGCGGGCACGCTGTGTACATTGACGCCCGCGCCGTGCTGCCACACATTCCACAGCAGGAATTCCCCGGCCAGGCTCTGACCGTTGAACTGTACCGCGAGGGCGCCATCCGCGGTGTGGAAATCGGCTCGGTCATGTTTGCCTACCCCGACCCCGATAGCGGCGAGATGATCTACCCGAAACTGGAACTCGTCCGCCTGGCGATTCCGCGCCGCACCTACACCCAAAGCCACCTGGATTACGTTGCCGAATGCGCTGCCCGCATCAAAGCCCGCGCTGAGGAAGTGCGCGGCTACCGCTTCAGCTACGCCCCCGAACTCCTGCGGCACTTTACGGCACGCTTTGAACCGTTGTAGGCACATAACCCAGCGATAATGAAAAAGGCATGGCCTTCATGCCATCCCCATGGAGACCATCGTTAGATAACACGACGCGAGTTATTCGATATATTGCGTCAATTTTGGCAGCGATTGCAAATAGCGGTAAATCACCTTCAATTCATCGTCATAGAAATTGCGATATTCCTTCCACGGCATAAACGCCGGATCCAGTACTTTCGGCGATTTAATTGACAATCGCGCCCGCCCCATGTAAACTCCCCCCATGACCACACGCTGGCTCGATCCGCCTCCCCTTGAGATTCCCGCCTCCTTCTCCGACCTGAGCCTGCATCCGCTCATCGCGCGGACTCTCCTCTCGCGCGGCTACCGCGATCCCGCCTCCGCCCGCGCCTTCCTCCATCCCGAAGAGATACCCTCCACCCCTTTCCCTGGCATCGAGGCCGTCATCGAGCGCATTACTTCGGCCATTCAAAAGCAAGAACCGATCTGCGTGTGGGGCGACTTCGACGTGGACGGTCAAACCGCCACCGCGTTGCTCGTGCAAACCCTGCGCGCCCTCGGTGCCAACGTCGTCTATTACATCCCCATCCGCGGCAAGGAAAGCCACGGCGTGCACATTCCGAGTTTGCAATCCATCCTCGATAACGGCATCCGGCTCATCGTCACGTGTGACACGGGCATTACCGCCTACGAAGCGATTGACTACGCCAACGGGCGCGGGGTAGATGTGATCGTCACCGATCATCACGATCTGGGCGAAAGGTTACCCAACGCCAGGGCAATCATCAACCCCAAGACATTACCCGAAGATCACCCGCTGGCGAATCTGGCGGGGGTGGGCGTGGCATACAAGGTCGCCGAGGCGCTGTTACAAAATTTTGAATCCCAAATTCAAAATGCAGAATTGCTTGATCTGGTGGCGTTGGGATTGATTGCCGATGTGGCGCTGCTCAAAGGCGAAACACGTGCCCTGGTCAAACGAGGCATCCAGCAGCTGCGACAGACGAAACGCCCTGGTCTGCGGGCCATGGCCACCCTGGCGGGCGCCTCGCTCGAAACCCTCACCGAGGAGACCATCGGCTTCACCTTTGCGCCGCGCCTGAATGCCCTGGGCCGTCTGAGCGATGCCAACCTGGCCGTTGAACTGCTGCTCACCCACGAACCCTCACGCGCGCAGGTGCTGGCCACGCAAATTGAGGGTCTGAACCTCCAGCGACGGCTACTGACGCGTCAGGTGTATGAGGCGGCTGAGGCCCAGCTGCGAGACGCTCCTCATTTGCTCACCGAGCCCGTCATTGTCCTGACACATCCCGATTGGCCGGGGGGTGTGGTGGGCATCGTAGCCAACAAGCTGGTAGAACGTTACCACAAGCCCACCATTTTACTAAGCGAAAGCGAGGACGGGATTTTGCGTGGCTCGGCGCGCTCAATTGAGGGATTGCATATTACGGAGGCAATTGCCACGCAAAAAGATATTTTGCTGAGTTTCGGCGGACATCCGATGGCTGCCGGGCTTTCCCTGCGCAAAGAGAATCTGGCCGCCTTCCGCCGTGGACTGGGAAAAGCCGTCGAGGCGCAACTCGGCTCAACGGCCTGGGAAGAACCGAGTTTGCAAATCGACGCCTGGGTAGGGCTAGAAGAAATCAATCTGGAACTGGCAGACGCGCTGGAAAGGCTGGCTCCATTCGGCGCGGGGAACCCGGAGTTGGTCCTGGCGATACGTGGGGTTTCGTTGAAATCGGCGACAGAGATTGGGAAAACAAAAGAACATTTGCGGCTGCATATTGAAGATGAGCAAGGCAACTCTCAAAGCCTGCTGTGGTGGAACGGGGTGGGCGAGGAATTGCCCGAAGCGGGGAGCAAAGTGGATGTGGCCTTTTCGCTCCGCGCCAGCTCGTACCGGGGACAGCGCCAGGTCACTTTGCAATTGGTAGAACTGCGGCTGGTCGCCGAAAAGGCAGTTGAAATCCGCCCATGGGTGCCACAGGTGGTGGATTGGCGTCTGGAACAAGCGCGCTGGCAGGATCTCTCGGCGGAGGTGATGATTTGGGTCGAGGGAGCGGAACGATCCAAAGGGAAGGCACGTTTTGAGCTACAGCCGGCGGATGAACTGGCGATTTATACCATTCCACCTTCGCCGACAGAACTGCGCCAAGCATTAGAGGTCGTGCAGCCGAAGAAAATTTATCTCTTGGGTGCCGGGCCAGGCGAGGAGAAACCAGAAGAATTTTTGAGCCGGCTGGCGGGTCTGTGCAAATTTGCCATTCGGCGGCGCGGCGGGCAGGCAACTCTATCAGAGCTGGCAGCAGCCACCGCCCAACGAGAAAGCACGGTGTTGCTTGGGCTGGATTGGCTGGTGGCTGGCGGTCACCTATCCTTTGAATTGGATGATGAAAATGGGATTCTGCGCCTGAAGGCAGGAGATGGCCTGGATAACCCCTATTTGCGCCGCGAATTGTTTGTCGCCGTTCGTGGGGCGCTACACGAGACAGCCGCCTACCGCTCCTATTTTGTCCGCGCAGAGGCCAGCGCCCTGGTAGGTTTCTGAGCACACGGGGGGAAGAGCACACATCAGCATCGCGATTTTGAGAAAGCCATGACCATGGCCAGCGCTCCACTTGACAGGCCGGAAAGGCTGCCTCACACTTTATATTAGAGGTCAAAATGGGTTTCAGAGAAGTTCCGCACACTGCCGATTGGGCTTTGCAAGTTTGGGGAGCAGACTTGCCAGAGCTGTTTGCCGAAGCGGCTCGGGGGATGATCACGCTGGCGGGGGCGCGCCTGGCTGAAGGTCCGCGCGTGAAACGGACGGTGAAGATCGAAGCCCCGGATGTAGAAAGCCTGCTGGTGGCGTTTCTCTCAGAAGTGTTGTTCTTTATGGAACAGGAGCATTTGGGATTTGATTCTTTCCAGATCGTGATCGAGAGAGAAGGGCAAACAGTACAGGCAGAGATGGCAGGAGCACCGCTCCTTTCACTGACGAAGGCGATTAAAGCAGTGACATTCCATAACCTGAATGTTCGTCGCACGAAGCGAGGTTACGAAGTGGAGATTGTGTTTGATGTATAGGAGGTTGCGATGATTCGCTTGCAGGATTTGGTCAAAATCAGCGATTATGAGTGGGAGATTCCGCAGTCGTTTCGCAAGGACATGCGCGGGCCGGTGCGGATTTTTGCCACACGGCGGTTGTTGGAGCAGGTCAGTGAGGATAAATCGCTGGAACAGGCGGTCAATGCGACCACTTTGCCCGGGCTGGTAGGTGCCGTGTTAGTGATGCCCGACGTGCATCAAGGGTATGGCTTCCCCATTGGCGGGGTGGCGGCTACGGAATATCCGCATGGTGTGGTCTCGCCGGGAGCGATCGGCTATGACATCAATTGCGGGGTGCGTTTGCTGGCCTCAGGAATTGAGTATGAGGCGGCCTTGCCCTATATGGATACTCTGGCAACCCTGTTGAACAAATATTGTCCCAGCGGCGTGGGCAGCGAAGGAGTGGTGCATGTCCACGTGGCGGAGCTGGACAAAATTCTGCGTGAGGGGGCGCGCTGGGCATTGAAGAACGGTTACGCCAGCGAGGCCGATTTGCAGCGCACCGAGGAGTTCGGCATGGTCGAGGGCGCGGACCCGACGAAAGTCAGTGAGCGCGCCAAGCAGCGCGGCCGCGAGCAGATCGGTTCCCTGGGAGCAGGGAATCACTTTATCGAGGTGGACGCGGTCGAGCAAGTCTTCGATCCCCAAGCGGCGGCGGTGATGGGTCTCCAGGAAGGTTGTCTGTCAGTTCAGATTCACTGCGGCTCGCGCGGGTTAGGACACCAGGTGTGCACCGATTACGTTCAATCCTTCCAGGGAGCGGTGCGCCGCTACGGAATCGAGCTCCCGGATCGTGAGCTGGTCTGCGCGCCGATGGATTCCCCCGAAGGACAGGCCTACCTGGGTGCGATGCGCGCCGCGGCGAACTTCGCCTTTGCCAACCGACAGCTGCTGGCGCATTCCGCCCGCCGCGCTTTCGAGGAGACTTTTGCGCCTCATTTCAAAAAGGGCTGGCACTTGATTCAGGTGTACGACATTGCCCACAACATGGGCAAGATCGAAACGCACCAGGTTGGCGGACGCCCGATCAAGGTTTGTGTGCACCGTAAAGGAGCCACACGCGCCTTTGGCCCAAGGGCAGCGGGATTGCCGCCGGAATATCAGGCCCTGGGACAACCGGTGATCATTCCAGGGAGCATGGGCACCGCCTCTTGGGTATTGGTGGGCACCGAAGAGAGCATGAGCCGCTCATGGGGTTCCACCTGTCACGGCGCCGGGCGGGTGATGTCGCGCGCCAAAGCCAAAAAAGAGGTGCGTGGCGAAGAGCTGCGCAAGGAACTGGAAAAAGAGGGCATTAAAGTGCGCGCCGGTTCCATGCCTGGTCTGGCCGAAGAGGCCCCGCAGGCCTATAAAGACGTGGACATGGTCGTAGAAACCGTCAGCGCGGCAGGAATTGCCCGCAAGGTCGCCCGCTTGCGGCCGGTGGCGGTGATCAAAGGT
>JBMFPJ010000100.1:0-6703 GCA_049969175.1 Anaerolineae bacterium
GTGGCTGCTATGGCCGACTTGAAGCGGCGCTATTTTGCCGTGCAATTTCACCCGGAGGTACGCCATACGCCACATGGGGATGATCTTTTGCGCTATTTTGCCGTGGAGGTGTGCGGCATTCGCCCCGATTGGACGCCAGATTCGATCATCGAGCAAGCGGTGCAGCGGGTGCGCGCTCAGGTGGGCAAAGAGCGGGTGCTGGCGGCAGTCAGTGGTGGGGTGGATTCTACGGTGGCGGCGGCACTGGTGTATAAGGCCATTGGCGATCAATTGGTGGCGGTGTTCGTAGATACTGGCCTGTTGCGGAAAAATGAGGGGGAGGCGGTGGCTACCGCCTTCCGTCAGCATTTGGGCGCAGAGCTGATCACGGTAAATGCCAGCCAGGAGTTTTTGTCTGCCCTGCAGGGTATCACAGACCCGGAGCAGAAACGGCGTATCGTGGGAGAGAAATTCATTCGCATTTTTGAACAGCAGGCGCAGCAGTTGGGTCAACCCCGTTTTTTGGTGCAGGGAACGATTTACCCCGATGTGGTGGAATCTTCGGCTCCCGAGCGCAACAAGGCCGAGAAAATCAAAACGCATCACAACGTGGGCGGCTTGCCCGCAGATATGCGTTTTGAGCTGGTTGAGCCGTTGCGCTACCTGTTCAAAGATGAGGTGCGCAGGGTGGGAGAAGCCCTGGGGTTGCCGGAATCGCTGGTTTGGCGGCAGCCGTTCCCGGGTCCGGGATTGACCGTGCGCTGTTTGGGCGAGGTGACACGCCAGCGGTTGGATCGGTTGCGGGCGGCGGACGCCATCCTCATCGAGGAATTGTCCCATGCCGGTTGGTTGGGCAAAGACGGGAGGATCTCTCAGGCGTTTGTCGTCCTCTTGCCCGTGCGCTCAGTGGGGGTGATGGGCGACCAGCGGACGTATCAGGAGGTGGCGGCCATTCGCGCCGTGACCACCGAAGATTTTATGACCGCCGATTGGGCGCGCCTGCCAGCAGAATTGCTGGCGCGGCTGGCGAATCGCATTATCAATGAAGTGGACGGAATTAACCGCGTGGTGTATGATATTACCAGCAAACCCCCGGCAACGATTGAATGGGAGTGATTCTTTGGAGGCAATATGGTATTCAACATGGGTGAAGTGCTGACCCGCGCCTGGAAAATCCTGTGGAAACATAAAATTTTGTGGGTTTTCGGTTTCCTGGCCAGCTGTGGCACGGGCGGCGGCGGAAATTTCAATTTTCGTTTTTCTGGCAGCAATCGCCAGGTGACTCCCGAACTGCGCCGCCTTGTCTTTTTCATGGACAGGATCACCCAGTGGTTGCTGCAACATTGGTGGGCGATCGCTTTGGCTCTCCTGGCGTTCTTGCTGATCCTCTTGCTGACGGCCGCTTTGAGCACCCTTGGCCGCATTGGCTTGATTCGCGGCGTCTTTGCCGCTGAGCAGGAGACCGAACCCTTGCTTTTGGGCGAAATTTTCAACGTCAGCTTGCCGTATTTCTGGCGCGTCTTCTGGCTGAACCTGCTTCCCGGCCTGCTGGTGCTTTTCCTGCTGCTCCCCCTGGTTCTCTTCGGCGCAGTAACTGGCGGATTCGGTTTCTTGTGCCTGCTCCCCTTCTTTTGCCTGTTGATCCCGCTCATGCTGATCATCGGGTTGTTCCTGGAGCAAGCCAACCGCGCCATCGTCCTGGAAGATCTCAGCTTGCTGGAGGGTGTGCAGCGAGGCTGGAAAGTGTTCAACGCTTACGCTGGCCCAATTATTTTGATGGGGATTGTGCTATTCGTGGTGACCCTGATCGCCAGCTTCATTCTTGCCATCCCGCTGATCATGATAAGCCTTCCCGTCTTTTTCGCTATTCTGGCCGGTGAAAGTTTGATGCCTTTCACCTGGGTAATACTGGCTGTGCTTTGCTTGTACCTGCCGGTTGCTTGGTTCGCACAAGCCTTACTGGTCACCTACGTTCAATCGGCCTGGACGTTGACCTATTTGCGCCTGACTCGCTCGCCTGAGAATCCTCCTGTGGTGGTGACAGCCTTAAATGCGTAAACTACTGGTCTTCCTTCTGACCTTTGGCTTGCTGCTGCCCCCAACCATCGGTGGCCGTGCGCAAGGGCAGGTTGGCCATGTGGACCTCTACCCCCCGGACGTTGCCGCCTTCCCAACGGTCGCGGCCTACCTGGATGTTACCGACTCCCAGGGCGCTTTCGCTTCAGGCCTGACGCCGGAGGCGGTTACCGTTATCGAAGACGGACAGCCCCTCCCGGCAGCCGAATTGAGCGAGCTGAACGTTCCGCTGCAAATGGCTGTGGCCCTCAGCCCCGGCCCGGCACTGGATGTGCGCGACAAGCAGGGGATCTCTCGTTTTCAACGCCTTTCTCAAGTGCTGGATGGCTGGGTGCAAAATCAGCCTCAGCGGGCTGGCGATGATATGAGCCTGGTCAGCATTGCCGGACCCGTGATTTCGCACGCCAAAGCCGCCGATTTTCGTGCCAGCTGGCGAGCCTTTCAGCCCAATTTCCGCAATTCCATACCGAACCTGCAATCCCTTTCCATCGCCCTGGACCTGGTCGCAGCCCCAACGGCGCAGCCGGGCATGAAGCGAGCGGTATTGTTCATCACCCCGCACATGGACGATCCCAACATCGACTCGCTCATCCAGCCGCTCATTCAACGCGCCAGAGATAGTAAGATTCGCGTCTTCGTCTGGTTTGTCGATTCGGAATTGTATTTTTCCACTACCAGCGCAGCCGCGTTCAACACCCTGGCTACTCAAACCGGCGGGGCAATGTTTGGCTTTTCGGGGACGCAACAATTGCCCGATCTCGAAACGTATCTGGCCCCCTTACGCCGGGTGTATTTGCTCAAGTACGCCTCCAAAATCTCGGCTGCCGGTCAACACACCCTGCGCCTGGACGTAAAAATTCCGGCTGGCACGCTGACCTCAGCAGAGCAAATGTTTAGCCTGGATGTCCAGCCCCCCAATCCTATTTTCGTCTCCCCGCCAGCACAGATTACCCGTCAGGCACCTCCCGAAGATCCGTTCAACACCGAGCACCTGTTGCCCGAAACCCAATCGTTGAAAATCATCGTTGAATTTCCCGATGGCCATCCCCGCCCGCTGATGCGCACCAGGTTGTATGTGGATGGACAGGTGGTGGCTGAAAACACCACAGAGCCTTTTGATACTTTCACCTGGAATTTGACTTCCTACACTGTCAGTGGTGAGCATCAGATGGTTGTGGAGGCGGTCGATTCGCTGGGGTTGAGTAAGACCAGCATTGCCATGCCGGTCACAGTGACGGTCATTCAGCCGCCGCGCGGGCTGGTGGCCTTTCTGGCGAAACATCGCCAGGCCATCGTTTTTGGGGCAATTGGACTGGCTGGGCTGGCGCTGGCATGGGTGTTATTGCGCGGATGGTTGAAATTCCCTTCGCGGCGCGAACGCCGCGCCGCCCGTCGCGCCTTTGAAGATCCGCTGACGCAACCGGTGCCGATACCGGTCGAACCGACTACCTCGCCGCGGGCGAAAACCAGAGCAGCGCGGTCCGCGGCGCGCTTTCAGGGGGTAGATGCTCCGGCTTTTCTGATCCACCTCGCTGCTGATGGCGAGCCGGCCACGGCGAACCCCATCCCCTTGGCGGAGAAAGAAGTCACCTTTGGCACCGACCCGGTGCAGGCCATGTTCGTGCTCGATGACCCCAGCATTTCCCCGCTCCATGCCCGTCTCAAGCAAAAAGATGATGGCAGTTTTGTCCTTTATGATGTCCATTCGGTGGCCGGAACGTGGGTCAATTACGAACCGGTTCCGCCGGCCGGGCATCAGCTTTCGCATGGCGATGTGGTACACTTTGGCCAATTAATGTATCGCTTTCAATTGCGTGTTCCACCATCCAGTTCAAAACCAAAAATCTTGCCGAAAAAACCCGCTGCATGATTCATGATTCGCACATCTCAAGCCCATCTGCATATTGCAGCACTCAGCCATGCTGGGGTGGCTGGAAAAAACAACGAAGATCGCTATGCGGTATCTGCGTTCCGCTTCAGTGCGGATGATCCGCGGCCGGTGGTCTTCGCAGTTGTGGCCGATGGGATCGGTGGTCATCGCGCTGGCGAAGTGGCGGCTGAACTGGCGGTCAACTATATCAGCCAGCGGGTGGCGGAGAGCATACCGCGGAAGCCTCTCCAAACGCTGGAAGATGCCATTCACAATGCCAGTCAGGCCATCGCCGCGCATTCTGCCAGCAAAACCGAACAGCGAGGCATGGGCTCAACCTGTGCCTGTGCGCTGATTATTGATCGGGCGCTTTACACTGCTCATGTAGGAGATTCGCGCATCTATCACATTCGGGGGCAGCAGATTCGCCGGTTGACGCTGGATCACACCTGGGTCCAAGAAGCGATCGAAAAAGGATTGCTCGATGCCGAGCAGGCGCGTCATCACCCGAATGTGCATGTCATCCGCCGCTATCTGGGGTCGGTACATCTGCCCGAAGTGGATTTCCGCATGTGGCTGGATGGAAGCGGAAAAGATGAAGATGCACTTGCTAATCAGGGTTTTGAACTGGAAGGGGGGGATATTCTTTTGCTCTGCACCGATGGCCTTACCGACCTGGTGTGGGATGACGAAATCTTAGGGCTGGTGCGCTCCGGGCCGGATCTGAAAGCGGCTGCCGCAGGATTGGTTGATCTCGCCAATCAGCGTGGCGGCTATGACAATATCACCGTCGTTTTGATAAGCGTTCCCCATTACCGCCTCTCACCCAAAAAGAAGTGGTTTTCCTGGTTGCTGGGCGAATAGGATGAGCCGATTTCAGGGGCAGGAGATCAGATCTGGGAAAATCTTTTTGGCGTAATCGTCCAGCACTTTTTGATTGGCCTGGGGGAAAACCAGCATGAACACCAGTAAACGTTTGTTCGATTCTTGCTTAACCCAATAACGCGCCAGGTAGTTTGTCCCGGCACTGACCGTGCTGTATTCATATAGGGCCAGGCCTTTGATCTCGCAGAATTTTTGCAGGGTGTGGCTTTCATAATTGCCAAAGACGATATTGAAGTTTTCGTCGCTAAAGTAACTATCCAGGTCAGTCTGGTTGTAGCCGCAATTGAAGAGTAGATATTCGGTGTAGGCAACTGCTCCTTCGCTATCGTTTTTGCGGGTGACGCTCACTTTGTACGGCTCAACCGTGTAGCTACGAATCCATTGCGTTGGGTCCAGGGCGTCGTGGGCGAAAGAGAGCGCAAAGCGGACATCGTTTTCTGAGGGTTGAATGGGACCACATTCATCGCTGGGGCCTTCCACCTGGCTGTTTTGCCTGGGGCCGCAGGCCGTAAGCAGGAGCAGGAAGGGCAGAAGGGCGAGAAATAGACGAGCAGGAAGGGGCGTTCTTTTCGCGGGCATAAGATACATCCTTTGGAACAGAGAAGAATGGCTTGAGAGCAGCGTGAAGAGTGTTTTGCGCTTTCCTTTCCAAATTGTAAACCCGTTTGGTACCCTGGCGCTATTGGTTTGAAGCGATGCGGGTATCATAATGTCAATCTCTCTGCGAGACACCAGCGTTCTTCTGGCGGTGAAGCAACCTCCTCTGATTTGACAAAACCCTCGCAAGACAGGGGATTGCTTCGGGGAGAACGCCCTCGCAATGACGGAGGAGAGTAGCGAATTGCAGGAGCGATTTCCGATGAATGCTGGCCAAATCAATATCAGAGTAGCCCTTAGTTTGGTGTTACTCAGCATCCTTTTTTCAATTGCGCAGCCTGCCCTGGCCGATGGGCCGACGCTGGTTCGCTTTGCGTTTTTCTATAAACCACCTGCCAATGCTGATGTAACCACCCTGGCTAGAACTCATGATGTATTTATCTTTACCCGCGGCGATGAAGAATTGCGTGATCAAAACTCGCGGTGCGCGGTTTTCTCAAATATCTTTATCTCAACTATTTCCAGCCTCAAAACCGCCCGCTTTTTGCCAACATCATTTACCTTTCCAATCTGAATACCAATGTTTGGTTCTCTTACTTGCAATATCTGGATGGTGCTATGCAGGAAGGTTGGGCGGTGGATTGGGATAGTGGCTATCTCACGGAAACTGCCTGGAAGAATCACATGGCTCTGGCTGAGCGGACTCAGACGCTGGGCAAATTTGCTATCTGGTCTCGCAAGGCAACCAAAGTGCCACTGAGCGCCAGCAATTTGCCTACGCTTCGTATTTGTTGATTGCCAGTGGCAGGGCGTCGTTTCGTTATGGAAACGATCAGGCCTATGATCAGCTCTGGTGGTATTCCAATTATTCCTTGAATTTAGGCACGCCGTTGGGCGCTCGCTATCCGGTGGGGAGTGCCTGGCGGCGCGATTTTAGCAATGGCTATGTGGTGGTTGACCCTACTACCCACACCGCGCAGATCGTGGTCAACGCGCCGTGAGGCCAGGCTAAAAGGCATGAGGTCGGGATAAGTATTTCCCACTCCACTTCCG
Source organism: Anaerolineae bacterium (assembly GCA_049969175.1). Taxonomy (GTDB): domain Bacteria; phylum Chloroflexota; class Anaerolineae; order Anaerolineales; family Villigracilaceae; genus DAOUAN01. Next base: position 6,461 of record JBMFPJ010000100.1, read on the forward strand.
CTTTTGCCGCCCATTCCGCGGGTCATTTTCGTTCATAAACGACAACCTCTTTCTCCAGTATTTCGCGCAGAAACGGGCTGCCTTGCCGCAGCGCCTCGTTTACTTCGTCGGGCGCCTTGACCACCATGCCTACCGGAAAGGAGCGCGGACGCAGCAACCGCATCGCCTGACGGGCGTGTTCCACAGGCGGCAAACTCGTCTCCATGATGATGAGCAAATCCACATCGCTATCGGGCGTGGGCT
>JBMFPJ010000101.1:0-6701 GCA_049969175.1 Anaerolineae bacterium
GGCTACAATACCCTGCTCTTTATCGCCGCCTTACAGAGCGTGCCAAGCGTCTTCCGTGAGGCGGCGCGCATTGATGGCGCCAACTCCTGGCAGGAGTTCTGGTACATCGTCATTCCTCTGCTGCGACGTACCATCCTGCTGGCTTCGGTGCTGACCGTCATCTCCACTTTGCAGCAGTTCGTTCTCTTCCAGTTGCTCACGCGCGGCGGCCCGGCCTATCAGACCCAGACCATTCTGCTCAGTGTCTATCAAAACGCCTTCGTCTATTCCGAAAATATGGGTATGGCCGCGGCGATGTCCATCTTCCTTTTCATCATTCTCTTCGTCCTCACCATCATCCAGTTCCGTCTGCTGCGCACCGAATGGGAGTATTGAGGAGACCGCCATGCTCAAAAAACTTCATCCGCTTTACCTGCTCTCGCGCAGCGCAATCTATATTATCCTGATTAGCGGGCTGGTCTTCACCCTCCTGCCGTTTGTGTACGTCTTCCTGGCCTCCTTTAAGACCAATGCCGAACTGATGCGCGTCCCGCCGACCTTTATCCCCGAAAAGCCCATCATTGAGAATTACACCACCGTCCTCTCTGATTCGCAAATTTCGCTGACGCGCATTTTTTATAACAGCGGTATTGTTGCTATTGCCCGCACTGTTCTCACTCTGCTCATCAGTTCTTTCGCTGGCTATATCTTTGCCCGTTATCGCTTTACCGGCAAGAACTTGTTTTTCGGCCTGATTCTGGCGCAATTGATGATTCCCTTTCAGGTGGTCATGATTCCCATCTACCTGCTGACCGTCAAGATGGGCCTGATTGACACGCTCTGGGCGCTGATTATTCCCATGCTGATTGATGCCTATGGCATCTTCGTCGCCAAGCAATTTGTGGAGGGGCTGCCGGGCGAAATTATGGAAGCGGCGCGCATTGACGGGGCTTCGGAGCTTGGCATTTACTGGCGCATCGTCTTGCCGCAACTCGGGCCAGCACTGGCCTCGCTGGGCATCTTCACCTTTATGGCCTCCTGGAACGATTATCTCTGGCCGCTCATCGTCATCACCTCTCCCGAAAAGCGTACCATCCCGTTGCTGCTGGTCTGGTATTCCACGCAGCATGGCGCCAATCAGGGCCTGGTGCTGGCTGCCTCCATCCTGACGCTCATCCCCATCTTCATTGTGTACTTCCTTGCCCAGCGCTGGATTGTGGAGCAAGCCAGTCAGAGCGCATTCAAATAAGGGCTGCGAACCGGCTGGTTCGTTTTTTCAATCTCTACTGATTGCCTTTTCTACCAAGGAGGAACATATGAAAGCCTATCCACTACTCTCTATTCTGTTTGTTCTGTCCCTTGCCCTGGCCGGCTGCGGAGGACAAGCCACCCTCGCTCCTACGAACACGCCCGTGCCGCCCACCGCTACACCCGTGCCACCGACCGCCACACCCGTCCCGCCCACAGCAACCGCCTCACCCGAATCGACCCAGGCCGGCTCAGGTGTGGGCGAAATTGCCGATTTCAAAGTGACTCAAGACGGTGATTTCCTGCTCATCTCCTTTGCCTTCGGCGGCACACCCGATGACTACAACGCCTACCACGTCTTCATTGACGCCGACCAATCGCCCACCACCGGCTTCCAGGTTGGCGAGAGCGGCGCTGACTTCCTCTTCGAGAACGCGGTTGTTTTTTCCTACAACGGCGATGGCACTTCCTGGAGTTGGAACGAAGTCCAGGCCTCTGAACTGGAGTTTGAGCCGGGTAACAACACCGTCTCCTGGAAGATCAGCCGCGCCACGCTCGGTCTGGATAAGGTCCAGGCCGCCGATTTCATCGCCCAACTGGTGAACAAAAACTGGGATGCGGTTGGTACCACCCCCAAACTCACGGTGGAGTTCAAGTAACCCTGAACCCGCCGGTTCGCGCCTCATCTCGCACAGGAGTCCCCTCATGAGAAACCTCCTCTGGCTGTTTCTGTTGACCGCCCTGCTGCTCCTGGTAGCCTGTCAACCGGCTGCGTCGCCCCTGACGGAGGCCGCGCCCAGCGCGCAAGTCCCGGCCGCGACCGCCACCTCGCTCGCTGCAGCGGCCGCCGCGCCGACCTCCAGCGCCCCGCTCCAGACACACACCTACCAACCCATCTCCGGCGATGTGCTCAACCCCGAACGCGGCTTCCGCTACTCTTTTGACACCTTCACCCCCGCCCAGGAAAACTACAGCACCTACCGCCTGCTGGGTACCTCGCTGATTTACGTCGGTGTGCGCCTGGATAACTACCGTGAGCAGGACCTGCCGCAATCGCTGCTCGATAGCCTGGATCAGGCCTTTGCCGCGGTGCGCGAGAGCGGGGTCAAGGTGGTGCTGCGTTTCCAGTACAACGAAGGCCCCTGGCCTGATTCGGAGCCGGATGCTTCGCTGGAGCAAGTCCTGCGTCATATCGCCCAGCTGAAGCCGGTGCTGCAAAAGAACGCCGATGTCATCGCCTGGATGCACGCCGGCTTCATCGGCGCCTGGGGCGAATGGCACAGTTCCACTCACGGTCTCAACAGCGACCCCGCCGCCAAGCGCGCCATCCTCGAAGCCCTGGCCGATGCCCTGCCGCAGCGACCCATCCTGCTACGCTACCCCCCCGACCTGATGAATCTCTTCCCCGAACCGCTCAGCGCCGAACAAGCCTTCAGCGATAGCCTCCAGGCGCGGCTGGGCTTCCACAACGATTGCTTCCTCTCGTCCGATACCGATGTCGGCACCTACACGGGTGGCAGCAACAGCCGCGAAAACGCTACTCGCTACCTCTCCCAAATCACCCAGTTTGTCCCCGCCAGCGGCGAGACCTGCGACGTGTACCCGCCTCTCCAGGCCTGCGAAGCCGCTATTCAAGAAATGGAAAAACTGCACTGGACCGATCTGAACCTCAGTTACCACCAGCAGGTCATCAAAAACTGGAAGAAGGCGGGCTGCTTTGAGGAAATTCAGCGGCGGCTGGGGTACCGTCTGGTGTTGCAGGAAGCGGCCTTCCCGTCCGCGGCGCGCCCGGGCGAAATCCTGCCGTTGAGCTGGAAACTGGTCAACGAGGGCTTTGCCTCCCCGCTCAACCCGCGGCTGCTCTTCGTCGTCCTGGATGGCCCGCTCACCGTCTCCCTGCCGGTGGAGGATGTGGACCCGCGCCGTTGGCTGCCCGGTGAACATTCGGTCAGCGTGCAGATTACGCTGCCGGCCGGTTTGCCCGCCGGCGAGTATCGCTTGGCGCTCTGGTTGCCCGACCCCGCCGAAAGCCTGCGCAACGACCCGCGTTACAGCATCCGCTTTGCCAACGCCGACCTTTGGGATGAAGCCAAGGGCCTGAACATTTTAGGCACGCTGCAGGTCAACCCGTGAGGGGAAAGGCGGAATGAAGAATGCAGAATGCAGAATGAAGAATGCAGAATAAAAAAAGGAGGTGCTTTATGTCTCGCATCTGGTGGATTTTGTTTCCTCTGGCTCTGGTTTTAAGCGCCTGTGGGCCGCAAGCGGCTCCGCCCGCCGCTACAGCGACGTCCCTGCCGCCGACCGCTACCCTTCCCTCCAGCGAAACGCCCACGCCGGCCCCAACGGCTACCTTTACTCCCATGCCGCCTGCCGAGGCCCGTCGTCCGGAAGAAAACGGGCCGACGATGCTGGCCCAACGCCTGTCCCAACCGCTCACCCTGGACGGCGACCTGAAAGATTGGCCCGATTTTCCCTGCCGCACCCTCGACCAGGATAAACAAATTGGCTATGGCGACCTCAGCACCTGGGGCGGGCCGAGCGACCTGAGCGGCTCCTTCTGCTGGGGCTGGGATGACGAGGCCCTCTACCTGGCGGTGGATGTCAAAGACGACCGTGTCCAGGCGCACGCCAAGGGCAACTTTTGGGAAAACGACTACGTGGAGCTCTGGCTGGATACGAACCTGGCCAAAGACTTCTACGAGACCCAAAACAACGGCGATGACTTCCAGTTCGGCTTCATGCCGGGGAACTTCAGCGATGTTCCCTCCCGCGCTACGGTTTTTGTGCCGGGCGTTTCTACCAGCAAGATGCGTCAACTGGTTGCTCAGTTTCAGCGCACGCCGCAGGGATATCGCGGCGAGATCAAAATCCCCTGGGCCACCTTTGGCGACAACCTCGACCGCAGCGGCAACCGCCTGGGCGCCTCGCTCTGCTTTTCGGATAATGACGCCGACCAGCCCGCTCAGGAAATGATGATTTGCACCGCCCCGGCGGCCCTCTCCCAATGGGGCAACCCCATGTTGTGGAACAACCTGGAACTGCTCGCTCCTCAAACTTCGCTCCCATCTTCCCAGGGAAATGTGCCTGTCTCCGCACAGGCTAGCAGTGATTTTCTGCGCGTCTACTTCACGCATTTTTCGCCTGATGACCATTTGATGCTCTATATTGATTGCCGCCCCAACTATGGGGAAGATTCTGTGCCAGGTGTTTTTGCCGATTATCTTGTTCAGGATGGCGGCCTACACTACTGGAGCGCGGAAAAAGGAAGCAAAGGGTGGAAATGGTTAGGCCTTGTTCCCTTCTCCAACAAGAATGGACAAAGCGAATGGGATGTTCCCACTCGCTGGTTGAGTTTGTGCACGCAAAGCATGAAAGTGGTGTTGCAACGGCTGGATAAAAAGTGGAATCAGCACTATGTAAGCCCGGTGCTTAATGTTGAAAACAACCTGGTTTCTCACGCCGAGCCGCCTTTTATCTCGATTACCTTCAATCACCATGCCCCTGCTGGCCATCTCTTTGTGTATATTGATAGCGACAACCGCGAGAATACGGGCAACACCACCATTTTCCCCGGCCGCGGCATTGACTACATCCTTCAAGATGATAGCCTCTATCAATGGATAAATACAACCTGGAAATGGCTGGCTGCCGTTCGCACTGAGAAAACCGCCACCCATTCCACCTGGTCGTTTTCTTCCCAATATATTCAGGCACCCCTCATCAACGCCAAAAAACCCATCAAACTGGGATTCTCCCGACAAGATTCTTCCTGGAACAACCTCTTTACCAGCCCGATTCTCTGGATTGATTCGTACAACATTGTTTACACTGAGCCGGGCCCCACACCCACCCCCACGCCTGCTCCGACTTACACCTTTACTTTCAACAACAACTACGCCAGCGGCGACCACATCTTTATGTACCTGGATACAGACAACAACTCTGGCACCGGCTACAGCATAGGCGGCATCGGTGCGGATTATATGCTCCAGGATGGTGGCCTCTACCATAGCACCGGTGGCCCTGGTTGGGGCTGGACCAGTGTCAGCTGTGCGCTTTCGTTCACTTCCGGCGCGAACGCCGTCTGGAACGTCCCGTCTCCCTGCCTCGGCACCCCGGCGTTCGGTTACAAGGTCATCTTCCAGCGGCAGAACAGCGCCTGGACAGCGGTTTACACGAGTTCGGCAGTCACCGTCAGCGGGTACAGCGTCTCCCACAGCGAACCCGCCCCCACGCCGACCCCCACGATGACCCCTACACCGACCCCCATCCCGGCGTATTCCTTCACCTTCAACAACAACTACTTCAGCGGCGACCGTCTGCGCCTTTACCTGAACACAGATAACAACCTCTCCACCGGCGATTGGATCGGCGGCGCAGACTACATGGCAGAGTGGCTTCCGAGTGGACCGTTCCTGGCCATGTACCAGTGGACAGGTTCGTGGAACACAATTTCCTGCTCTTCGCTTTCCGCCAGCGGCACCAGCACAGCGACCTGGTCCTTTTATGCCAGTTGTATCGGCAGCCCATCCTTCCCCTTCACGGCCAACTTTGTGCGCATGGATAGTGGATGGAACATCGTCTACAACGGTGGTCCAGTGACGGTGAACGCTTATTCAGTTTCTCATACCGAACCTTAAGCCATAGCGCGGAATTCATTCCGCAACCTGAAGCGACATGAATGTCGCGCTACAAAATCTTCGCGGTTGACGGTAGTTTTTGATTTTGCCTTGGAGGCTCCCCATGAAGCGGTTTCTTCTTGCTTTTGCTTTGCTAGTTCTGGCAATTTCCTTCACCCCCCCTGAACCCGCCCCGGCACAGGGCATTCAAAAAATAGCCATCCCCTCCTACTTCTACCCCGGCGCTTACTGGACGCAACTCATCAACGGTGCGCCGACCGTCGGCCTGGCCATCATCAACCCATCCAGCGGCCCCGGCAAAAAGCTGGATGCCAACTACCTGAACACTGCCCACCAGGCGCAGGCGCAGGGAATTACCGTTTTAGGTTATGTGTACACCAAATACGGCTCGCGGCGCGCCAGCGCAGTGAAAGCCGATATTGACAAATACTACACCTGGTACGGCGTAGACGGCATTTTCTTTGACGAGGCCAGTGCGGACTGCGCCAAACTGTCATACTACGCTTCGCTCTACGACTACGTCAAAGCCAAAGGCGGCCAGGCGGTGGTCGTGCTCAACCCCGGCACCAACACGCCGGAGTGTTACGTCAGCGCCAGCGACATCCTGGTCAATTTTGAAGATTCGTTTGCCGCCTATAGCGCCTGGTCGCCCAGCGGTTGGGAATACAACTATCCCGCCGAACGCTTCTGGCATCTGGTGCTGAACACCTCCTACGCCGACCTGCCGCAGGCCATCGCCTGGTCCAAACAGCGTCATGCCGGTTGGATCTATGTGACCAACGACACCCTTTCCAACCCCTGGGATACCCTGCCCTCTGACCCGTATTGGAG
>JBMFPJ010000102.1:0-6683 GCA_049969175.1 Anaerolineae bacterium
CGAATCACTTCATCGTCGGGCGCGACCATGCGGGACCGGGCAAGGATTCCACCGGCAAGCCGTTCTACGGTCCGTATGATGCGCAGGAGATGATGCAAAAGTACGAAGACAAGCTCGGGGTCAAGATGATACCTTTCGAGGAACTGGTCTATCTTCCCGATGAAGATCGCTATGTGGAGGCCAAAGATGTTCCGCCAGGGGCGCGTACCCTGAATATCTCTGGAACGCAGGTGCGTGATGAATACCTGGCCAAAGGCAAACTGCTGCCGGCCTGGTTTACTCGCCCTGAAACCGCCGAAATTCTGCGTCAGATGTACCCCCCCCGTCACCAGCAAGGCTTTTGTATCTGGTTCACCGGCCTGAGCGGTGCAGGGAAATCGGCCACGACCCAGGTGTTGACGGAATTGCTCTTGCAATATGGCCGCCAGGCCACGGTGCTGGATGGCGATGTGGTGCGCACCCATCTTTCCAAAGGCCTCGGCTTCAGTCGCGAAGATCGCGATACCAACATTTTGCGCATCGGCTTTGTCGCCAGTGAAATTGTCCGCCACGGCGGCGTGGTGATTTGTGCCGCGATCAGCCCCTACCGCGCCGCTCGCAACGAGGCGCGCAAGATGGTCGGCGAGAATTTCATCATGGTCTATATGGATACGCCTGTCGAAATTTGTGAGCAACGCGATGTGAAAGGCCTGTATGCCAAAGCGCGCCACGCCATGGCCGAAGGACACCCGATGGGCTTTACCGGCGTAGATGACCCCTACGAACCGCCGATTGATCCCGAAATCACCCTGCATGGCTACAATTCCACCCCCGAGGAAAATGCCCGCAAGATCATTGACTATCTCATCGAAAAAGGGTTCCTCCACCCCGACGGGCGCTAGCTCTCTGCCCCGGCTTCAAGAGGATTGATACTTTGCCGTGAGCAGGCAAACAACAACTCATTGGATGTTTTTTACAGCCCTGGCCCTCATTGCTTTTCTGGCAATCTGGCTATTGCTGTATAGCACTCCCCAGGGACTTTCCCTTTCGGATGATTCCATCGCCTACCTGGCCGGGGCGCAAAGTATTTTGAGTGGACAGGGTTACCGCGAAGCCTGGCTGGAAAGCAACAAACCCGTCACCCATTTCCCGCCAGGCTTCCCGGCCTTGCTGGCGCTGTTTGGTCTCGCTGGTCTGGAACCATTGCGCGCCGCGCGCCTGGTCAACGCCTTGGCCTATGGCCTGAACGCGGCCTTGCTTGGCTGGTTGGGCTGGCGCATGGCGCGCTCTTATTGGGTCGGGCTGGTTTTGGCGGTGCTGTTTGTGCTCAATGCTCAATTGCTCTGGACACACGTGCCAGCCATGAGCGAGCCGCTCTATATCGCCCTCTCTTTACTGGCCATCGCCTGCTTTGACCGCTATTTCGAGCAGCGACAGCCCGGCTGGTTGTTTATCACAGGTGTCCTCACTGGCTGGGCCTGGCTGGTACGTTATGCTGGCCTGGCCTTGCTGGCTACTTTCCTGGTGGCGATGGTGATTTTGGGCGAAACCCGGAAAAAACGCCTGATCGGCGTTTTGCTGATTCTGGCTGGCGCCCTACCCTGGCTAGTGACCTGGACGATGCGCAACACCCTCATCGGCGGGAGCGCTACCAACCGCGGTTTGGGCTGGCATCCGGTCACCGCGGATAATATCAAAACCGGCCTGTGGACGGTCTCGAATTTTCTGATGCCACAGCCAGACTGGCAAGCCGCCCTGTACAAAAACTCGTTGCTGCTGAGTGGACTCGTCATTGCCGTGTTGTTGGTCATTTTCCTGGGGGTGGTGTGGGTTGGGCTGCCTCGCCTGTTTCGGCCGGGGCAGAATCGCCTGCCCGCGGTGATCCCTTTTGTCAGTGGCCTGTATTTTTGGGGATATTTCACTTCCATCCTCGCCACCATGACCTTTTTCGACGCCGCGACCAAATTCAAGCTGCGCATTCTCGCCCCCATGTATGTCTCATTGCTGATTTTACTGGTGGCCGCGGGCGTGTGGTTATGGCAACGCCGCTCGCCGCTGTGGAAAGCCCTGGTGGCGAGTCTCCTGCTGGCGTGGATGGCCCTGAACCTGGTTGGACAGCTCAACGCCGTCAACACCCTGCGTCGCGACCCCATTGGCTTTGCCTCCTGGCGCTGGTATGATTCCGAAATCCTGGCTGCTTTGCGGGCGCTGCCCGCAGAGATTCACATTTACACCAACGAACCGGGGGCTGTCTGGCTCTACACTCAGCGGCCGGCGCGCCCTTTGCCCACCGCCGTGGATTCGGTCACCAACCAAATCGTCCCCGCCTATGCTGCTGAGGTACAGGCGCTGCGCGCCGACGTCTTGAGTGGCAAAGCCGTGCTGGCGCTCTTTCGCCCCAGCGGCGATGACCGCAATGTGAAAGAAATTTACCCTGATCTTATCCAAGGCCTTTACCTGGCCAAACAGGTCGGCGGCAATATGCTCTTCACCGCCTGGCCTTAGCAAGGAGTAAACTGTGACGATCCTGGAAAAATTCAGCCTGGAAGGACGGGTGGCCCTGGTCACCGGTGGCGCCGGCCTGCTTGGCACCGAATTCTGTCGTACCCTGGCCGAAGCCGGCGCGGCTGTAGCCGTCGTGGACCTCAACGCCGCCGCGGCACAAAAAGTGGCCGAGAACCTCACCGCCGCTGGCTACCGCGCCCTTGCCCTCCCTACCGATATTACCCGCCCCGAATCGGTTCGCACCATGACCGAAAAATTGCTGACCGCTTTCGGTCGGCTCGACATTCTGGTCAACAGCGCCGCCCTCGATCCCAAATTCGACCCGGATGCCGTAAAGAAGGGCCTCACCCCCGGCGCATTCGAAGACTACCCGCTGGAGCAATGGAATGCTGCCCTGAACGTCAATTTGACCGGCATGTTCCTGGTCACCCAGGCCTGTGTGCAACCCATGCTGGCGCAAGGCAAGAAAGGCAGCATCATCAACATTTGCTCCACCTATGGCCTGAATGGCCCCGATCAGCGCATCTACATCAAAAACGGTCAGCGCGTGGCCTTCAAACCGGTCTATTACACCGTCACCAAAGCCGGCGTGCTTGGCTTCACCAAATATCTGGCGACCTACTACGCAGGGACAGAGATTCGCGTCAATGCCCTCACCCCGGGCGGCGTGTTCAACAACCACGAAGAGTACTTCGTCCAAAACTATTCTGCCAAAACCATCCTCGGCCGCATGGCTCAACGCGACGAAATGAACGGCGCCTTGCTCTTCCTAGCCTCTGATGCCTCCTCCTACATGACCGGCGCCAACCTTGTTGTGGATGGGGGCTGGACGGCATGGTAGAAACCCTGGCGCTGATTCCCGCTCGCGGCGGCTCAAAAGGCATCCCGCGCAAAAACATCCGTAACTTTGCTGGTTTCCCCCTCATCGCCTGGAGCATCGCCGCCGCTCGTCAGGCGCGTGCGGTGACGCGCGTCATCGTCAGCACCGATGACGAAGAGATCGCCGCCGTCGCCCGTTCCTTTGGCGCCGAAACCCCCTTCCTGCGCCCGGCCGAACTTGCCCAGGACGCCACCACCGATTTGCCCGTCTTCGAGCACGCCCTGCACTGGCTAGCCCAAAACGAAAACTACCACCCCGAAATCGTCGTCCAACTGCGCCCCACCTCGCCCATCCGCCCTCGCCACCTGGTGGATGATGCCGTGCGCATTTTGCTTTCCCACCCCGATGCCGACTGCGTGCGCGGCGTGGTGCCCTCTGCCCAAAATCCCTTCAAAATGTGGCGCTTTGACGACCCCAACCAACCGATGAAACCTCTCCTCAGCCTGGATGGCGTTCCCGAACCCTATAACGCTCCGCGTCAGAGCCTGCCCCCCACCTACTGGCAGACCGGACACATTGACGCCATCCGCGTTTCCTCCATCCTGCAAAAACACTCGCTTACCGGTGATGTCATCTACCCCCTGTTGATCGATCCTCGCTACACGGTGGACATTGACAACCTGAACGATTGGGCACGCTACGAGACTCTGGCCTACAGCGGCCTGGAAATGGTCACCCCCGCCCCGCCGCGCCGACCGATGCCGGATACCGTTAAATTAATCGTTTCCGACTTCGACGGTGTGATCACCGATAACCGCGTCTGGACAGATGAAACCGGCCGCGAAACGGTTGTCGCCTCCCGGTCCGACTCGATGCGCATCCGCGACCTGCGCGAGCGCGGCATCGAGGTGATGATTCTCTCCTCGGAGCCGAATCCCGTCGTCCGCGCCCGTGCCGAGAAAATGGGCGTGGAAGCCGTCCACGGCATCGACATCCGCGGCAAGGGAGAAGCCCTCCGCCAGTTGTTGGTCGAAAAAAACATTGACCCCGCCCATGTCATCTACATTGGCAACGACTTGAATGACCTGCCCTGCTTTGCCATTGCTGGCTGGGCGGTAGCCGTGGCCGATGCCTATCCCGAAGTATTGCGCACCGCCGATTACGTCCTGAGCCGCCCCGGCGGTCACGGCGCATTGCGTGAATTGTGTGAACTGGTCTTGAATCATCTCGCGGGCACGCCCCAGGCGTAAACCCGAATCCAAAAAGGAGTATCTATGGCACGTGAAATTAAATTGGGAAATCGCATGGTCGGTGATGGGCACCCTGCCTATATCATCGCCGAGATCGGCATCAACCACAACGGCGATCTGGAAATCGCCAAACGAATGATTGATGCTGCGGTTCATGCCGGCGTGGATGCCGTCAAATTCCAAAAACGCACCCCCGAAGTCTGCACCCCTCCAGAGCAGCAAAAGCAAATGCGCGATACCCCTTGGGGATACATCACCTACCTGGAATATCGCTACAAAGTCGAGTTCAACGAAGAGCAGTACCGCGAAATTGACCGTTACTGCAAAGAAAAAGGCATTCCCTGGATGGTTTCGGTGTGGGATGAGCCTTCGGTGGATTTCATGGAACAATTTGACACACCCGCCTACAAAATCCCCTCCGCCTCGTTGACCGATCACAACCTGCTGCGTTACGCCCGCAAGACCGGCAAACCCCTCATCATTTCCACGGGCATGTCCACCATGGAGCAAATCCGCAAGGCTGTGCAGGTTGTCGGCGCCGAAAACCTGGTGATCATGCACTGCACCAGCACTTACCCTTGCGAACCGGAAGAGCTGAACCTGCGCATGATCGAAACCCTGCGCCGTGAGTTTCCCGAAGTGCCCATTGGCTACTCCGGCCATGAAGTGGGACTGGTGCCTTCGGCGGTAGCGGTAGCCCTGGGCGCCTGCATGGTCGAGCGCCACCTCACCCTGGACCGCGCCATGTGGGGCAGTGACCAGGCTGCCTCGGTGGAGCCGGGCGGTTTTGAGCGGCTGGTCAAATACATTCGTGTCACCGAATCTGCCTTGGGCGATGGCGTCAAGCGCGTCTACGAGTCCGAAATGCCTTCCCTGCGCAAGTTACGCCGCGTCAACGGCGAAGACTGAGACAAGCGCTGACGTGAAAAAAACTGTAGCCGTGTTGCAGACTGTCCGTCACCTCCTTCGTCCTGCCGTCAAAAACGCCGAAGCCATCTGGCGCTGGCGGCGGCTTTCCTTTGGCGATGCGCCCCCCATTTTTGGCAATTCCAAGCCCAAGAGCGGCTCGCACCTGCTCTTGCAAATCCTCAATGGCTTTACCCGCATCATCCCCTATCGCTACGTGGAAGAGGATCCCATTCGCACCATCACCAAAGAAGGCCGGCGACGTGAGGTGACCGAGATTCTGCACGATCTGCATACTCTCCCCCCCGGCGTGATCGGCTGGGGATACCTGGATCCCGCCCCCGAACTCGTCTCATTCCTGACCCAGAGCGGGCGCGTGAACTATTTTATTTATCGCGACCCGCGCGATATGCTCGTCTCGCATGTACACTTCGCCACCGATATGCACGAAGAGCACGGTATGCATGCCTACTATCAGTCATTGCCCGATTTCAACGCCCGGCTCAAAGTGGCCATTACCGGCATTGACCGTGACGGGTTACACATGGTCAGCGTGAGGCAACGTTATGAAAGCGTTTTTCGCTGGCTGGAGACCCCCGGCGTGCTCTGCCTGCGTTTTGAAGACCTCATCCACCAGCGCGAAGCCACCTTGAACGCCATGCTGGATGAAGTGGAAAAGACCGGCTACGAGATTCCCATCCCGCGTCAGCAAGCCCTGCAGATTCTCACCGAGGCCATTCAACCCCGGAAAAGTCGCACCTTTCGCTCGGGCAAGACGGGGGGCTGGCGCGAGGCATTCACCGAAGAACACAAACAACTATTCAAAGAAGTGGCCGGTGATTTGTTGATCCGTCTCGGCTACGAGCGCAATAACGACTGGTAAACATTGTGGAGCGGGCAATTGGCCTCGCTCCTTCTGCTTTCCCTCAGGGTATCTATTCAGACATGTCATTGCGAGGAGTGGCCTCTAAGCGCCACGACAAAGCAAGCTCCCCAATGCCAGATTTGCTCGTTGAATCAACCTCGCCAAAACGTGACGCAAAACCTCCCAGGAGGTAAAATCAACTCATGTCCTATTTGATTGATGGTCACAATCTCATCCCCAAGCTGGGTCTGCAGTTGGCAGACCCGGAAGACGAAAACGAATTGATTGCCCTCTTACAGGAGTTCTGTCGCCTGCGCCGCCGCTCCGTGGAAGTATATTTCGATGGCGCGCCCCCCGG
>JBMFPJ010000103.1:0-6660 GCA_049969175.1 Anaerolineae bacterium
AGCACAGCCGTCTTCAAGCCGCTGAACGAAAAATCCCAACTCCTATCCAACCAGGCGCGGGGGAATTTGAAGCGCGTCGGGTCACCGCCCTCTGCTGCCTTTTGAATGGCCGGTCCGCCCGGATAACCCAACCCCAGGATGCGAGCAACCTTATCGAAAGCCTCACCCGCGGCATCATCCAACGTAGCGCCCAGGCGCTGATATTGCAGATGAGCGGTCATCAGGTTCAATTCAGTATGACCGCCAGAAACGAGCAAAGCCAGCAGCGGAAATTGCGGCTCAGCCGGCGGCGGATCCCCGGTGTTGTACACCCAAGCAGCATAGATGTGACCTTCAAGGTGGTTCACGCCGATCAGCGGTAGGCCAGCCCCCAAAGCCAGCCCTTTGGCCAGGTTCATCCCTACTACCAGCGAACCAGCCAGCCCCGGGCCACGCGTCACCGCGACGGCATCTATCTCTTTGAGGGTGAGATGCGCCTGCGCCAGCGCCTGCTCCACCACCGGCACAATCGCCAGCACATGCTGACGCGAGGCCACTTCAGGGAAAACGCCCCCAAAGCGAGCGTGAATCTCCATTTGCGAGGCCACCACCGAAGAGAGCAGGGCACGTCCGTTTTCCACGATGGCACAGGCGGTTTCATCGCAAGAAGTTTCGATAGCGAGAATGCGGGCAGGCTTCAAATCGCTCATTTCTTCTTCCAATTTTTCATCGGCAAGACAAAGTCATAGGGATATTCGGCCAGAATTTCAATCTTTCCATCGGGACGCACCCAGAGCGTGTCTTCGATACGCACGCCCATCCCCTTTTCGGGGTAGTATAACCCCGGCTCAATGGTGATCACCACCCCCGGCAGAAGACACTGGTCATCGCCGGTTTGAAGCCCGCTGAACGGCCGCTCGTGAATGTTCAACCCCACTCCATGCCCCAAACTGTGGACGTATCCCTCCAGGGGCGCAGCGCTGCTCAATGGCGTCTTATGCCCTTTGGCCTCAAAAAACTCGCATACCATTTTATGGTAGTTGCGGAAGGGCACATTCAAATCCAGGTTTTCCAACACGATTTGAAAAGCCTGCCAGACCTGATCATAAAGTTCCTGTGCTTCTGGCGTGGCATAACCCAGGCTCCAGGTGCGCGTGAAGTCGTAGAAATAGCCGCCGCCCTGTTCTGCCGGATAAATATCAAACACAATCGTGCGCCCCAGGCGAATCACATCCTGCGGGTTTCCCGTCGAATGTGGCACACCGGAATCACGCCCAATGGCAAAGATAAACCCCTCCGCCGGCACTGCACCCCGTTCTGCCAGCCACAGATTGATTTTTTGCCGGACATCTCCGACGGTCAGCGGCTGGCCATCCTCGCGCAGCAACACCTCGTTCTTATCCACCGGGCGCGAGGTGAGATACTCCGCCGTCAGACGCACAACCTCAGTGGTCACTTGCCCCATGTGGCGAATGCGCGCCACTTCGGTCTCGTCCTTGGTCTCCATGGCACGGATAAACACCGAATCCATCGGCGCTTCGCCTACCAGTTCTAGCTGCGGAGCCAGGCGCTGAAGATGATTGAGCATGGCAAACACGCCACTGATCTCCGTGCGACCATACACTCCAACCCGTCCCTTTACCCCCAAATCTTCGAACATGCGCTTCAGGCGTAAAGCCGTGGCCAGTACTTCATCACCATTGGCCTCGTGCAGCAAATCTTTCCAGGGATAAAGATTGTAGGAACGGACATTCAGCCCCGTTTTGGCCGCCTCATCGCGTTCCATGTCATTGCAAAAAAGGACAGCTGCCTCACCACGCTTTTTGATCAACGTCGCGCCAGAAATGTGCCCTCCGCCGGTCAGGTAATACATTGGCGGGTTGTTTTCCGCGCTCCCCAACACCAGCAGCGCATCCAGGCGATTGGCTTGCATAAGGGAATCCAGGTCAGATTTCATTTTTTCTCCTGTACAGGATGAGATTGTAAAGCCGCTTTCAAACCGGCCAGCAAAGCATCTTCCTGCTCTGGCAAAACAGTACGCGGATCGAGCAAAACCTGTTTGTTCTCAGTGCGGGCCACAATGGGCGGATTCTGACGGCGTAATTGCTGCAGGAATTTATCCGGCGAGGGGACATCGAGGGCTAACACCCAGGTAGGGAAAGACTCCCCCGGCAGGCTTCCACCTCCGATGGTGGCTTCGGCCTCGATCACCTGTCCCACTCCCAATTCTCGGCGCCACGCTTCAGCCCGACCTTTGAGCTGTTGCGTCGAAAGAGAGAGCATCCTCCAGATCGGGATTTCTCGCTCCGCCTCATCTTTGAGGTAGTGCAACAATGTAGCGCTCAGGCCGGCCAGGCAGGTTTTATCGGCGCGCACCGCCCGCGCCAGGGGATGTTTTTTGATCTTCGCCAGCAAATCGGCGCGCCCCAAAATGATGCCAGCCTGCGGCCCGCCCAGCAATTTATCCCCCGAAAAGCAAAGCACATCCACGCCTGCCGCCAGCGTCTCCTGGACAGTTGGTTCGTGCGCCAGGCCATAACGGGCGGTATCCAACATCGCCCCCGAACCCAGATCAGCGACAACGGGCACGCCGGCGCGATGCGCCAGATCCACAATTTCTTGCAATGCTGGCTCTTCGGTAAAACCGATGATTTTGAAATTGGAATGGTGGGCATACAACACCAACGTTGCGCCAGCAGCCAGGGCTTCCTCATAATCGCTCAGGTGAACCTTGTTCGTCGTCCCAATTTCGAGCAAGCGGGCGCCCGATTGGCGCATCACATCGGGCACGCGGAATGAACCGCCGATTTCTACCAATTGCGAACGGGCAATGGCAACGCGCTTGCCTTTGGCCAGTGCCGAAAGGACAAGCAACACAGCCGCAGCATTGTTATTCACCACCAGAGCAGATTCGCTGCGGGTGAGACGTTTGAGCAACGCCTCGGCATGAATCAACCGCGAACCGCGTCTGCCACTTTCCAGGTCAAACTCCAGGTTGGAGTAGCCCTGTCCCACCGCCTGCATGGCCTGCAAGGTGGCCTCGCTGAGCGGGGCGCGCCCCAAATTGGTGTGTAGAAGTACTCCCGTAGCATTGATCACGGGGAGGAGAGTCGGCATCGTCCAGGCGCGCAGGTGAGATTCGGCCTGAGCCAGGATTCCCTCCATCGGCGGCAGATCCGCCAGATGTCCGGCTTTGAAGCGAGCGCGCAGATCAGCCAGGGTCTGGCGGAAAGCATCCAGCACCAGCGGGCGGCCATAGACAGCGATCCAGTTCGTCGCTGTCGGCGTTTGTACACATTGCTCAACCGAGGGGAGGCTGCGAAGTGTGGTCATCGGACACGGGAGGCATCCAGCGCGCTTTTTCGCGCAGGCGAATGAGATATTCAATGGTCATCAGGCCTGCTGCCAGGCCCAAAATGACCCACAAAGTAACCAACCGACCTAATTGCAGCCAGGCCAGGATTGCGCCATACGTTCCCACCCAAATGGCCTGACGCAACAGAACCCGCGGCCCGGCTGCTGGCTGAGAAGGGAAACGCTGATGGAGGAAATACAAAATCGGCAGAGCCGTGCCGGTGAGGGCGATGATCGTCAGGGCGAAGAAGCCCCAGCGCGGCCAGACGGTTGGCAGGGTGAAAAAGATGAGCGCGACCAGGCCACCCCAGCCCAGCCCGGCCATCAACAAGGCCGGAAGAAAGAAAGTGCGAAATGTAGATGGACGTTCCATAGGGTAGAATGAATTATACTCGCAGTGAGAAAGGATGCCCCGATGAATGTCTCAGATGCCATTCGTACCAAACGTGCTGTGCGTAAATTTGCCAATCGCCCCTTGCCTGAAGAGGTTGTGCTGGCCATCCTCAACGCCGGCAGGCGGTCACAATCTTCTAAGAATACGCAAGCCTGGCAATTCATTGCCATTCGCGAGAAGACGATCCTGAAGGCGCTCTCTGAGTGTGGCCAATGGGCCGGGCATCTGGCCGGCGCGGCGTTGGGAGTAGCCATTTTGACTCCTGACCCCACGGAAAAATTTCAGACGATGTTCGATGCCGGACAGGCGGCTGCGTTTATGCAACTGGCTGCCTGGGAATTGGGAGTGGGTTCGTGTCCCGCTTCGATCTATGAATTTGAGCGGGCACGCCAGATTTTGGGTTTCCCAGCCGAATGGCACTTGCGCATCGCCCTCTCATTCGGTTATCCAGCCGAAGAGACTGTCCTCGCCGCGCCGCCGCGCAAAGGCGGGCGCAAGGCGCTGGAGGAAGTCGTCCATTGGGAAAGATGGTAAAAGCCAGCCTCATGAATAACTTCACCCCCCGCCCTTCTCAGCAAAAAATTTTGGAGTATGAAGGCGGCCGTCTCGGCATTGCGGCTGTGCCTGGCGCCGGCAAAACGCATATTCTCTCTGCTCTGGCGGCCAAAATCATTCAGGAGGGCCACCTGCAAGAAGGTCAGGAAGTGCTCATCGTCACTCTGGTAAATTCAGCGGTGGACAACTTCGAAGCCCGAATCAAAAAATTTTTTGCCAACCCCCTGCAAGCCCTGTACCGCTACCGTGTCCGCACCTTGCACGGACTGGCACATGACATCGTACGCGAAAAGCCCTGGCGCGTGGGGTTGGAGGAACGCTTTACCATCATTGAGGAGCGCGAGGCGAGCTTCATCCGCCGCGACGCGGTCAGCGCCTGGCTGGCCGCCAACCCTTACGCGTTGGAATCCTACTTCAGTGCCGACCTCAACGAATCCCGGCTGGATTACCTTCGCCGCAACGACCTGCCCGATCTGGTGGATTCGCTGGCCCTGGCCTTCATCCGCTCAGCCAAAGACCGCCTTCTGACTCCCGAAGAGCTGCGCGCCCGCCTGGATGCTTTCCCCACGCCCCTGCCCCTGGCCGAACTCGGCTGGAGCATTTATGCCGATTATCAGCGCGCCCTGGCCTACCGCGGCGCGGTGGACTTCGACGACCTGATTCGCTACGCCCTCACCCTGCTGGAGAACGACGCGGAATACCGGGAACGCCTGCGCTATCGCTATCCTTACATCCTGGAAGACGAAGCTCAGGATTCCAGCGAGACGCAACAAAAAATTTTAGGCCTGCTGGCTGGGGAGCAGGGCAATTGGGTACGGGTAGGGGACCCCAACCAGGCCATCTTCGAGACGTTTACGACCGCCAACCCGGAATTGTTGCGCGATTTCATCGCCAACAATCCCTCTGTGGATATGCCCGAATCGGGACGTTCTCAGCCCGCCATCATCGCCCTGGCCAACCATCTGATCGAGTGGGTGATGCATGGACATCCCATTCGCGAGGCGCGCCTGGCCCTCTCTCCGCCGTACATCAAGCCAGTACCCGCCGGCGATCCGCAGCAGAATCCACCCCACGATCCCGCCGCGATTCGCCTGATCGGCAAAAAATTCACCCCGGAGGAAGAACTCGAAGCAGTGGTCAAATCGGTCAAAGGGATCCTCGATTCAATTGCCACCCTGCCCGAGAAGGAGAAACCCACCATCGCCATCCTGGTGCCTCGTAACCAGCGCGGCATTGAAGTGATTGATGCCCTGCGTAAGCGCGGCATCGAACCGATTGAACTGGTCTCCAGCACCTCCGAGACGCGCGCTGCGGCCGGATCCCTCAGCCACGTGCTGGCTTACCTAGCCCAACCCACTTCAGCCAGTAAACTGGTCAAAGCCTACGAAGTGTGGCGGCGCGACTGGCGCGATGACCCTGAAAAACACGATTTGCTCCGGCAGGCGACTGCTCTCTTGCACAAGATTGAAAAAGTGGAAGACTTTGTCCAGCCGGCTTTTGCCCCTTCCCTGAACGGGTATGGGGGGGCGGCTCTCTTCGCTAACGAAGTGGCAGAACTCAGCAATGACCCGCAGCCCATCCTGCAAGAGTTGAACCAATTTCGCCAATACCTGCGGCGCTGGCTGGAAGCTGTCACCCTGCCCATTGACCAGCTGATTCTCACCCTGGCACAGGACATCTTCACCCGCCCCTCCGAGTTGGCACTGGCACACAAACTGGCCCTGGTATTGCGCCAGGCAGCGGAGGATCACCCCGACTGGCGGCTAAAGGAATTAAAAGACGAACTGATCGTCATCGCCAAAAACGAACGACGCTTCATCGGCTTCTCCGCCGATGATACCGGCTTCGATCCGGAGCACTATCGCGGCCAGGTCGTGGTCACCACCATGCATAAAGCCAAAGGGTTGGAATGGGACCGCGTCTACCTGATGTCGGTCAACAGCTATGACTTCCCGGCCAACCAGCCAGGAGATTCCTTCATTGCCGAAAAATGGTACATTCGCAACAGATTAAACCTGGAAGCCGAAGCCCTGGAGCAACTGAACCTCCTGCTATCCAACGGCGAATATAGCGAATACATTGAAGGCCAGGCCACCCAGCGCGCTCGCCTGGATTACGTCAAAGAACGCCTGCGCCTGCTCTACGTCGCCATCACCCGCGCCAAACGCGAGTTGATCATCACCTGGAACAGTGGACGGCGGGGCGAGGTCACCCCTGCCCTGGCGCTGGCCGAACTGATCGGATGGTGGCAGGAAAACCACTCTGCCTGAAAACCACTCAACCATGTTGAAGATCACACATTACGAAACCGTCACCCGATTTGATCTTGCCCGCACCCTGGCCGGACGCGGCCGCTACTGGACCACCGCCTACCGTCT